>JAKBAP010000069.1 GCA_021808995.1 Planctomycetota bacterium
AGAGATAGAACCCATCGGGCCACCATCCGGGCATTGCCGCGAGAGCGAGGGTCAAGGGGGCGAGCACGCGCCATGGCGTCAGCGCCCGGTCTCGGCCCGCGAAGAACCCCACGAATGCCAGGATGAACGGCACGACGCCGACATAGGCGCAAGCCTCGCCCGCGGCGGTTCCCTGATGCCCCCAGTAGGCGTCGCCCTGGCCTGGCGGTCGGCCGAGATAAACCTCGGGCAGGGCGAATTGGGCCCAGTGAGCGGGGGGGAGCAGGTAATTCGCCAGGAATTGGGGTGGGCGGACGAATCCCGACACGCCGGTGAGCTCCCAGGTCGGCCGTAATTGGATCCCCGCCACGGCCGCGCCCCAGGCCAGCGCGATCAAGAGCCCGAGGATTCGGCCAAGCTTACGCGCGACCCCCTTGGCCTCAAGCGCGCGCCAGCTCCCCGTGACCATGACGAGCCCCGCCGTCCACATCTGGATTTGAAAGTGGCCCAGGGTGACCTGGACGCCCCATGCCAGGGCCAATGCGGCGAGCCAGCCGATTTCGCCCCGGATCGCGAAGCGGTCGGCGCACAGCAAACAAAGCGGCAGATAGGGCATGAGGGAATAAAAGGGCTCATGAACGGCGTGAATTGCCTGGAACCCGCAAAGCGCGAATCCCATACCCGCGAGCGCGGAGCCTTCGCGCGTGAGCCCCAGGGCGCGGCCATAGGCGTACGTGGAGGCCGGAAGCGCGATCGCGTGCAGCCATAAAAGAATCCGATAGGCCGTCTCGACGGTGAAGACGCGATAAAAAACCCAGTTAGGTGGATAGAACGCCGCCACGTGACTCTCGGCGATCAAGGGAACGCCCAGGCCAAAATGGTCGCTCCAGTAAGGCAAGCCCCCCCTGGCCAGGGCGCTTGCAAGCTCGTCCTTGATGGGCCGATACATGAGCTCGGGATCGCCGCCCAAGGGGAGAAACCCCACCAGCACCGGCGCGAGCACGATTCCGACCGCGGCGACCGCCAAGGGGAACGACCTGCGAGAACCCGTCGTCATTTCGCCTGCCTGGCCCCGGTCGCTCGAGAGGGAAGTTTCATCGCGCGAACCCATCGCGCGGCGGTTTCGACCGATCTTCCGTGAATCGGGCCTCTCCGTCTAGACGCCGCGCGGGTTCGATTGATTCCGATTCACGGTCCACATGGACCCGCGCAGCCCAACGGCTCGAACTTGACGTCGTCGATCCACATCTCGCCGATCTCCGCGTCGCCCGTGATCTTGAATTCCAAGGTGATCTTGGTAGCCTCGTTTTCGATTTGGACGACGCGGTCGAACTTTGTCCAGCGGCCGACGGTTTTCAGGCAATCCTCGACCGCCCCATGGCTGAGCATGCGGTACGAGATGGGCGTGTCCTTGATCTGTGCCAGCCGGACGCGGCATTCGCCCTCGGTCCCCTCGGCGATCAGATACCAAAACTGCAACCGCATGCGAGCGCCATGGCGGACCGGCCGTTCCGGGTAACGGTAAAACTGCCGGCCGGGAATGTGGGCCTCGATGTGGAGGCTGTCGGGGCCAGAGTGTGCGTGGTGGGTGTCCCTGCGCTCCTCGGGGGGGTCGGGCCAGGAAAATCGGGGAAACGCCAGGTACTGCTCATGATCGAGCGAAACCAGGTCGCGAACCGTTGCCCCTCCCAGCGTGATTTCGACCGAGCGAGCGCCCAGGAGCGGGTCGTAATCGCCCTGAAGAATATGCTGATGGTCGAGCCGCAACCGCACATGCACGATCGAGCCTGGTGCCAGGCTCAGGGGTGCGTGGACGGGGGGGAGGGCGTCGCCATCGACGGGCCGAGGCGAGGCGTGATCGGCGGCGAAGTCGTGAGCGATCGCGGCTGGCGGGTGGTTATCGGTCCAGACGGCGACGCTCAGACGCTCACGGCAGCGGATCGATTCATCGGACGAGGGGATCACTTCGGAGACGGCCGTGAGATCGGGCTTGGAGGCCGCCGTCAGCGCTGACCAACGAGGAACCGCGTGGCTGGCGGCTCGCGAGTTCGAGACCCAGCCCGCGACCTTGACGGCGATCTCCTCGGGAGTCGCCACCACGCCGATCTGGCCGATCCTGCGCAGGCGGTAGTCGATCACCCAGGCCCCTTGATCCTGGGTGACGATCCGATCGACCAGACGAAGGGGCTCGGCGGGCTCGGAACCCATTGCCGACGGGGCCACGAGTGCCAGGACGATCGTCAGGACGAGCGGGCTTTTGGTCCAAGACCGGCCCGAGAAGCCAATTCGAGTCAACAAATGCATGACCGGCCCTCCACTTTCGTGGGTGCGATCAAAGCTTAGAACGCGAGACGCGACAATTCTTGGCGATCGGATTTAACGCGAGACGGTCCTGGTCGAGGCGAGGAACCAAGGCGTCTCATTCAGGTTGCGCTCGGAAAACGTCATGAGAGAAAACGCGGGGGATTCGCGGAGGAGAAGGACGGAGGGAGGATTTGCTCCCGGGACTTTTCTAGGATTCATCATCGTCGCCATCGGTCTCGTCCTCGGGGGGAGCAAGCCGGGCTGATGCTTGGGTACAGCGCTCGAGAAACCGCTCGAGGAATCGGTCGAGGAAGACGGAGACAGCGATCTGGGTGGTGGCGTTGTCCATGCCCCAGATACTGGCGCGGGGTTCGGCCAGATCGGGGTCCATCTGGATGAAATAGCGTTCGCCATAGGCGAGCGACACGGGGACTTCCTCAAGCCAGCGATGAGACAGGGCGTTGACGCCTGGTCCCCCTAGCGAGATGGTGGGTAGGATCTGCAAGGGATCGTCGTGGATCCAGCGGAAATCCGCGACGACCCGAACGACGTAGCCCTCAAGGCCCGATTGGCCTTTATCCAGGGTTTCCCGAATCATTTTTTCGATGCGTTGCTTGAAATAATAGGCCAGCGGTCGGTCCATTTCCTCGGCGCGAAGGGTGCTTCCCGTCACGATCAACAGCCAGCGAGAGCTTGAGACGTCGGCCATGGAAGGCCCTTCCCTTCGGAGTCGTCAAACAGGCGGTGTCATGGAGAGACCGCGAAGGGACCAGTCCGCCCCGCGACCCTCGGTGATCCCGAACGAACTGCCCGGACGTCGACGGAACGCCCTTGCCGAATTATAGGAGAACCGACCCTGCTCGATCACCTCCCTTCTCGACGCAAGTCATCTTTCCCATTCCAGGTTTCGACAATCAAGGCGAGCCATTTTGAGCGGCCCGCCAGAGCGAGATCCGTCGCAACGTAGCCCGAGCCGCCTCGACCATGTCGTCGTCCTCGGCCTCGAAGCGTTGGGAAACCGCTTGCCGTCCCGCAAGCGGGATCAGGCATGAAAACACGACCCTGCCACCAGGCTCGCCTTCGACTTGGAACCGCTTGACGCCGAGGGATTCCATCTTTCTGACAAGGGTCGCCCAGTCGCCGGCCATCTCTCCCGCATGTCGGAGGGACGGTGACACGGGGGCGGTTTCAAGGGGGGCGCTGGCGGGTGAAAGAGGGGGTAGGGAATCAAGCGGCGACGAGACCGGGGCGGGCGTGATCGCTGGCTGGCCACCCGCGTCCTTCAAGCTCGCCGTGTATACGCTTCGGTCAACGGAAGTCTTTGGGATCTTGAAAGTTCTGGCGGATTGATCATCGCCCTTGAACGCCAGGCCGTCGGTCGTCGCATCCCCGTGAGCCTTTTTTGGCCGAACGGGTTCAAGAGGCGATCCGAGGGGCGGGTCTTCTCGAGGATGAACGCCGGCGAAAGGGTGGGTCCCGTCATTCACGATCGTGGGTGCCGGCGCGATGGGGCCGGGATCGGGTTTAACCACGCTGGTGAAGTCCGTCGCCTCGCCGGTTGCCTTGAGGTCCACCGAGGCGATCTCGTTGCCAGTCCCCACGCCCAGTGATTTGAGCAATCGGGCCTGGGCCCATTGCAGGCCCGGACCATTGACAAACGCGCCGCCCAGGAACGCGGCACCGACCAGAAGAATAACGAGAATCAGGCTGCGCACGGTCACGGCCTCCTTGCCTTGCCCCATGCCATCGTGAGGCCTCGGCTTGTCAAACTCAAAACTCCCAGGATAATCCCCTAGGGTTAAGAGATTGCGTTAGCCGACGAATATCCTCTGGAACATCGCTCCCAGGCGAATCACGCCAATGCGCGGTCGCACTTTACCCAGATGGTGAAATGAAACAAGTCCAGTTTGGAACTCGTTGGCCCAAGTCATCCATGCGTGCCCAGCCAAGCGTGCCCGCTGGCCCGTGGTCGCGCCAGCGGGTGGACCGGCCTGGGTTCGAGCAAGCGACCCACGATTGCTCCAGGGCGTCCTGGCTGTCGGTGGTTTTGCTGCCTGTGCGGATCGTCTGGTTTCTGGTTGCCCTGCCGTTTCGGGTGATTTTTTCGGTAATTGCCCTCTTGGGGCGGTTAGCTGGGGTGGTTTTGGGTTTTGGGCTCATGGTCCTGGGGATGGCGCTTGGGGCTGGCCCGCTCTTTTTCATTGGGATTCCGCTATTCTTGGTTGGCCTGTACGTGATGTTGCGCAGCCTTGATTGACCCCCTGGGCCTCATGCACCCCGCGCCGATTTATCTGGATCATAATGCAACGAGTCCGCTCGACCCCGAGGTGTTCGAGGCGATGCGGCCGTATTTCTTGACGCCAGGCAATGCCGAGAGTCGGCATTCCTTTGGCCGAATGGCCCGGCGCGGCTGGGAACAGGCCAAGGAATCGGTCGCGGAGATCTTGGGAGCGGATCCTGGCGAGGTGATTTTTACATCGGGGGGTACCGAGGCCAACAATCTGGCGATTTTTGGCCTGGCGGGGGCTGAGACGGCTCCAGGGCATGTGATTTCGAGCCTGATTGAACATCCAGCGGTGGTCGAGCCCATGGCTCGGCTTGAATCATCGGGTTTCACCGTGGATCGCGTGCCCGTCGATGATCGGGGCGTGGTTGACGCCGCCTTTGTTGGCGGTTTGATGAGCGGTGAGACGCGATTGACGGCGCTCATGCTTGCGAATAATGAAACAGGGGCGATTCAGCCCGTCCGCGAGGTGGTTGCGTTCGCCAGAATCCACGGCGTGCCCGTGCATACCGACGCGGTTCAAGCCGTTGGTCGAATTCCGGTCGATTTTCATGATCTGGGCGTAACCAGCCTGGCCGCCAGCGCTCATAAATTTCAGGGGCCGGTGGGGGTTGGGCTTTTGCTTGTGAGGTCTGGAGTGCGCTTGGGCTCGCGGCTTTTTGGTGGTGGTCAGCAGCAGGGACGCCGCCCGGGGACAGTCGCCGTGCCGCTCGCGGTGGGGCTGGCCCGAGCGCTTGAGCGCTTTCGCGATCAAGTGGAATCACGCCGAGAGCGCTGGCGATTCCTCCGCGATCGCCTGGAAGCCGGCTTGGTTGAGGCCCTGGGCTCCGAGCACGTCCTTCGCAATGGCCCGCGCGAGGCGGCCCAGCGGCTGCCGCAAACGCTCAACCTTGGCTTTCCACGTCTTGATGGCGATGTCTTGCTGATGGGGCTTGATCATGCGGGCATTGCCGTTTCGCTGGGATCGGCGTGCGCGAGCGGTTCGACCCGCCCCTCGCCGACTCTCCAGGCGATGCGGGTGCCCGATGATCGCCTGCGTTCGTCGGTGCGGTTCAGTTTGGGTCCCGAGACGACCGTGGCCGAGATCGATGAAACGATCCGTCGGGTGGCATTGGTCGCGCGGGGTGAATTCGCCGAGGATGCCTCGATGATTCGGGCTCGAGCTTGAGTGATCGTCGGGTCGCTCTGTACAATCGAGACCAGTTAACGACCGGAAGCGAGAGATCGAGGGGCGGCTCAACCAACATGGGGGTGGCGCGTGAACATGGGCGCATGGACCGAAACCGACCCTAGGCGAGTCGCCCAGCGTGACGCGCTGATCGCGGTTCTGAGCGATTACGGTCGCGTGGCGGTGGCGTTTTCAGGTGGCATTGATAGCACGGTCGTGGCCCAGGCCGCCTTTCTGGCCTTGGGTGATCAGGCGATCGCCGTGACGGCGGTCTCCGATAGTCTCGCCTCCGGCGAGCTTGAAGAGGCGACCGAACTGGCTCGGCGAATGGGTATTCGCCACCGTGTGATCCGCACCGAGGAATTCGCGGACCCCAATTATCTGCGGAATCAGTCCGATCGATGCTATTTCTGCAAGAGCGAGCTTTACGGTCGGCTGGCGGGTCTTTTGGGTGAGCTGGGGGTCGAGGTGATCGTCTCGGGCGCGAATACCGACGACATGGGTGACCATCGGCCGGGTCTGCGCGCGGCCAGTGAGCATGGCGTGCGGCACCCGCTCCAGGAGTGCGGCCTGTCAAAGGCCGACGTGCGGGCGTTGGCGCTGGCCTGGGGCCTTCCCACCTGGGATAAGCCGGCGACCCCGTGCCTTTCGAGCCGAATCGCCTACGGCGAGGAAGTCACCCCGGAACGGACCCGAATGATCGACCAGGCCGAGCAGTGGCTCCGCCAGCGTGGCCTGCGCATCGTGCGGGTTCGTTATCACAAGGGCGATCTGGCCCGTGTCGAGGCCCCGCTCGACGACCTCGCCCGCTTGGTCGAGCTCGACATCCGTGGCGAGCTCGTGACCGCCTTTCGGGCGCTTGGATTCAAATTCGTGACGCTCGACCTGGAAGGCTTTCGCTCGGGCAGTCTCAACAGCCTGGTTCCTCTTGAGAATCTCTTGCGAGGGGGCGTCCTGGCCCAGCCTTCCCGAAGCGCGACTGTCTGACGCGCCGGCCCGGGGCAACGAACCTCTCTCTTCCTGGACTCTTTTCGCCATGCCTCGAGTCACATGCCGCTGTGGTGAACGGCTGAAGCTCGAGGGCGAATCTCCCGAGCGAATCGACTGCCCCAAATGCGGGGCACGGATCCGCCTCAGGCGCTCAAGCCGGCGAAATCACGCGGCGGCGATGCTTCCCGGCGACGGCTTTGTCCGTTTCGCCTGTCCCTGCGGGCGAAGGCTCAAAGTCCCCGTCAAGGACCGACCGGAAGCCGGCAAATGCCCCGACTGCGGCCGCGTCGTCCCGGTCCCCGTCCCTGAATCCGAGCTCGCGGGTGATTCCAACGACGGCTTGCCAAATACCAACAACCCCGAGGCCCGAACCGATGAGCTCGACGCCGTCGAGCTCGCCACCCTCGAGCGCTGGAGCGCGCAGTTCGCCGCGAAATCTCCGAAACCCATCATCGGCGGCACCACATCCGACCTCATGTCCGTCGTCCCCGCGGATCAGCTCAGTTATCTCGCCGGCAACCCCTCGTCACCCCCTTCCGCCGTCAAATTCGAGGCCGGCATGCGCGTCTGCCCTCGCTGTAACAAACCTGTCCACCTGAGCGCCTCCTCGTGCCGCGAATGCGGCACACCCATCTCGCGCTCCTGAGCACGGATCACGAGCCTTCCCGGTCCGACAATGGATTTTTCAGGCCCCTCTTGATCTCGGAAAATGCGTCGCTATACTGTGTTGGTGAGCTAGTACACTAGAGGGCCAAGACACATGATATTGCTCGACCTGAATTCTGGAGAGGAGCGGCCGATCTACGGTCAGATCGTGGACCGGATGAAGTTCGCGGTGGCGGGGGGTGTGCTGCGGCCTGGCGATCTTGCGCCCTCGGTGCGTGAGCTGGCGAAGCAGCTTTTGGTGAATCCCAATACGGTAGCGCGTGCGTATCGCGATTTGCAGGCGGAGGGGCTTTTCGAGTCGGTGCGGGGGATGGGTGTACAGGTGGCGGAGGGTGCGGTCGAGCGTTGCCGGGCGGCCCGGCGCGAGATTGTGCGTCTGCGTCTGCGGCGTGCGATTGACGAGGCGCGGCAGAGCCGGATGGAGCCCGCTGAGATCGAGGCGATTTTTCGTGAGGAATGGGCGAAGACCGCGAACCAGGCCAATGGCCAGCCATGAGGAGGGGGAGCGATGATCGAGATGCAAAATCGGGCTGGGTCGGTGATTCGGCTCGAAGGACTGGTCAAGAAATATCGCGGCAAGGTGGCCGTCGATGGGATTTCGCTATCGGTACCGGAGGGGGCGATTTTCGGCCTTCTGGGTGAGAATGGGGCGGGCAAGACCACGACGATCAGCATGCTGCTTGGGCTCGTGCCGCCAGACGCGGGGCGGATCGAGGTGATGGGCATGAACCCCACGCGGCAGGGACTGGAGGTCCGTAAGCGAATCGGCTACGTCCCTGAAGCGCCTGTGCTTTACGACTGGATGACCGTGTCGGAGATTGGCTGGTTCGCGGCGGCGTTTCATCTGGACGAGCAGGGGACGACGGCCGGCTATCAGGCGCGCTACGGGGAGCTGGTTCGTGGTTTTGGGCTGCCCATGCGGCAAAAAATCAAGACCCTCTCGAAGGGGATGCGGTCCAAGGTTTCACTGTCGCTGGCCCTGGCGGCCGACCCGCCGCTCCTGATTCTGGACGAGCCAACCTCGGGCCTGGACGTTTTGGTGCGTCGGGAGTTCCTGGAGAGCATGGTCGACCTGGCCGGGGCGGGGCGGACCGTGCTCTTGTCGAGCCATCAGATCAGCGAGGTCGAGCGGGTCGCCAGCCATGTCGCGCTCGTGCATCAGGGGCGCTTGATCCTGGCGGAGCCGCTTGACGAGCTCAAGGCGCGGACGTTCGCGGTGTCGGTGATCTTCACGAGCCGCGACCATCCCTCGATCCCTCCCGAGAATCGCGGGCTGGACTTGATCGACGCCGCCGAAGGGGCTCGCCAAGTTCGCTGGCTCGTGAGCGCGAAAGACCGCGCGGCCTGCGAGCAATTGCGAGCCCTGCCTGGCGTCGAGAGCCTAGAGATTGAGACGCCCAATCTTGAGGAAATCTATATCGGATATATGCGTCGTCGCCGTCCCGAGCTCGAGCCCGGCCTTGCGGTCCAGGTGGCCTGATCGCGGGATTCCATGATGACAGGCCGATGGCCCGGTGAATCACAAATCGAGGGTCCTTTCAATGTACGCGCGCTTATGGTGGAAAGACCTGCGGCAGTTCTGGCCGATCTGGCTGTTTCTGGTGATCGCCGCGGCGGCCGGGCAGCGGATGCTCTTGCTCTTTGGCCCCTCGGTCGAATTGAGCCGCGGGACACTGCCGTGGCTGGCGATCTTCTGGACGTCGCTCTACGCGATGACGGCGGGCTCGGCCGCGTTCGCCGGCGAGCGTGAGGTTGGCGGGCTCAGGTTGCTCGACTCGCTCCCCGCCCCCAGGCGCGTCGTCTGGAGCGCCAAGGTCTCGTTCGCCATCTTCAGCTCCGTGGCCCTGGCCCTGGTGCTGTTCGCGATGGCGGCGCTCAACACGGATTTCTCGAAGCTCGACCGGGGTGCCGACGGGCCCGAAATCGTCATCGCGATGGGGAGCATCTTTTTTTCATTGGGCTGGGGGCTGTTTTTTTCGTCGTTCTCGAAATCCGCCATGACCGCCGCGGTTCTGGGAATCGTGGTTTGCTGTCTCAGCCTGTTTTATCTTCCCAGTCGCGTTGTGTCCTGGAATTCGAATGACGTTATGTTTACTAGTATGATCATCATCGGGACGACGATCGCCACGATGGCGGCTTCGGCCGTGATTTTCAGTGCCCCACTCGGCATGATTCGCATTCCTACGCGATCGTGGATTCGATTTCGCTCGCCAATCGTGCTGGATTTCGCGCGCCCCGCGCCGCCTGTCCGGGTTGAGCGGAGATCGCCGATCACGCCCGCGCCTTGGCCGCCGTTCGTGGGCGAAAGGATGACGACGACCGGAGCCATTCGCCTGTTTCCACGGTCCTGGTCCGCCGAGTACATGGCTCTGGCCTGGCAAACAATTCGTGAAGGGCGACGGCTGTGGTGTCTTCTGTTCGCGGTCGGCTGCGCGATTCCGCTGGTTCTCGGGCAACGAGGAGCGGCGATGGACCCCGAGTTGCTGTTCGTCCTCGACGTCCTGGGCCTCATTGCCGCCGGAGTCAGCGTCTTCGGAATCGAGCATCAAGCTGGCAGTCAGCGGATCCTGGCGTATCACTCCGCGCGACCCAGGCTGGCGTGGCTGGCGAAGCTCTCCGTCTGGAGCATCGGCCTCACGATCGTGGGAATCGTTCAGCCCTTGATCTACATCCTCTGGGGTAATAACAATCGCGGTCCAACCTGGAGTGAACTGACGTTTCTTGTGTTGGGCGGCTTCGTTCCCTTCGGGATCGCCTTGATTTGCGGCATGGCCATTCGTCGCACGATCACGGCCGCGGTGATCGCGCTAGTCTTTACCCTGGTGATTGGTGGGAGCTGCGCCGGCCTGGCCGGGGTGGGCATGTTTCCCTTGGTTGGGTTTCCGATCCTTGGCCTGGCTCTCCTGGGGATCTCCGGGGCCTGGACCGGCGACTGGATGCTCGATCGACCCGCCCCGGGTCGCTGGCTGCGGCTGGCGGGGCTCGTCTCGGGGACGTTCGTGGTTCTGTTTTCATGGTATGTCGCCCACCGTGCCTGGGGCGTTTCCGATCCTGGCCCGATCCCGTCCCCGGCGAGCTGGTCGGCCGCCGCTACCATTCTTGATTCTCCTGATCGCAACGCCGCGGGACTGTATCGCAAGGCTTACGATCTGGCCCAAACCACATCCGGTAACGGGCCAAGATCCGTCGCGAACCAAAAGCAGCTTCTTGAGCTCCTTCGCCAGGCGACGGCGCGACCTGACTGCGTCTTCATCGACCCCAGGAAGATGACGATCAACAGCGATCGAAACATTCCAGGTTTACAAACCGATCTCTCGACGATCTTTGTCTTGGAGCATGGCCAGCGGATGAACCAGGGAGACCTCGCTGGCGCATGGGCGTGGATCATGCTCGAGCTCCGCATGGCGCGGCATGAAGCCCAGACAATGACGAACATGACGATGACGCGGGCCATGCGAAGAGAACAGACAGCCCTCAGTCGCGCCCTTGAATGGTCCGTCGACCCTCGTCAGACGCTCGAGCTGTTGCGAGCGGCCGGGAAGGATCTCCATGATCTTTCGCCAATGCCCACGATGGCCGACATCGTGAGTGCCGAGGCCAACATCCTTGAGCAGACCTTCAACCTTCCCTTGAACGACCTCAAACGCGCCTTGAACGAATACATGATTTATAACGGACGGACTCCTTTCCGGAACGCCGGGCTCATCGAGGTCTCAACCACGCCTTGGGAATTGACGCGCGCTCGCCGGGTTATCCGACAGTGGGCCGCCGAGACGATTCGATTCCCTAGCCAGTCCTACGACGCGTACATCCGTATTTATCTAGATACGAGGAACATTTTCACGGAACCCTGGGCGCATCCCCTGGTCCTCGAATTGGTTTCCTCGGGATCGAATACTACATGGATGCTCGATCAACAGCTCATGGGTCTTCGAGCGCTCGAGCAAGTGGTCGCGATTCGGTCATGGCAACTACGCCACGAAGGCGCGTTTCCTGATCGGCTGGAGCAGCTCGTCCCGGAAGAGCTGGACCGTCTGCCTCTTGATCCGTATTCCAATCAACCGTTTCGATACGTCATCCCGTCCGGCCAGCAAGTCGCGGCGATTGGCGATGTACTCTCGGTCCCATATGGAATGATCCCGGACCATCTCGTCGGTGAGAATCCCAGGGACGGACGATTGCTTTACAGTATTGGACCGGACAGGAGCGACAACCTGGCGAATCGTGGTAGCCAACAGATCAATAACGACATCGTCTTCGCGATCCCGCCGCTCAAGACGAAGACTGGCCCGAGGAAATAGCCGCGTAGGTCGAGGGCGAAGGCGGCCTTACCCGTCCGAGTCCAAACTCGACGCGCCAGCGAACTCCGCGGCGACGCCACCGGATTCACCATGAACGCGGTTGCGCGTCGTGCGTGTACGTGGGCCAGCTCAGGGCGCGGCACCGAGCGCCTCGAAGCGTCCCGCCGCGTCGGTCCAGGCGCGGGTGTCGCGGGGTTCGTAGACCGTCACGGGGAACGAGTGGGCGACGACCGATCGCAGTTCGGCGATCGACCCCAGGCGTCCGCGCCCGATGGCCTGCATCAGGATGTTGCCGATGGCCGTGGCCTCGACGGGCCCCGCGTGCACGGGCCGGCCGCAGGCGTCGGCGGTGAACTGGCAGAGCAGCGTGTTCCGCGCGCCGCCGCCGACCACGTGGATGGTCTTGATCGAGGTTCCAAGGATCGCCTCGAGCCGGCCGATGCCCCACCGATACTTGAGCGCGAGGCTTTCAAGACATGAGCGCACTAGCGTCCCCTCGTCGCCGGGATGCCGTTGGCCGGTGCGCGAATAATACGCGGCCAGACGCGCGGGCATATCGCCCGGGGCCAGGAACGAGGGATCGTCGGGGTCGATCAGGGCGGTGAACGGCGGGGCGACCTCGGCCCGGGCGGTGAGCTCTTCATACGACAGCTCGCGCCCGGCCCGTGCCCAGGTGCGCCTGCATTCCTGTACCAGCCAGAGCCCCATGATGTTCTTGAGGAGCCGCGTGGTCCCGGCCACGCCCCCTTCGTTGGTGAAGTTATACTTCAAAGTCTCGGCGGTGATCACCGGACGCGCTGTCTCGACACCCAGGAGCGACCACGTGCCCGAGCTCAGATAGCACCAATCGGGCGCGGTTCCAGATTTTCCAGGTAAGGCCGGCACGGCGGCGACCGCGCTTGCCGTGTCGTGAGTCCCGGGCGCGATCACCTTGACGTGGGCCTCGAGCCCTGTCTCGTCGGCGACCGATTTCCGCAAGCTGCCAAGCTCCGATCCAGGCTCGATCAAGTCGGGAAGAATATGACCCGGCAGTCCGAGTGCCTCGCACAATTCCAGAGACCAGCGGCCACTCCGGGGATCGAGGAGCTGGGTGGTCGAGGCATCGGTACGTTCGCCCGCCCGACGGCCGGTCAAGAGCCAGCCCAGCAGATCCGGCATCATGAGCAGCGTCTCGGCCGCGTCCAACAGCGGCGACCGCGCGTGGGCCATCGCGAGCAATTGATAGGCCGTGTTGAACGGCAGGAACTGGAGCCCAGTAATCTCATAGATGCGTTCGCGGGAAATCCTGGCGAAGGCACTCTCCAGGATGCCATTGGTGCGGGGGTCGCGATAGTGGACCGGGCAGCCCACGAGTGTGTCGCCACGGCCGACCAGGCCAAAATCGACCCCCCAGGTGTCGACGCCCATGCTGTCGAGCGATCCACCGCGAGCGGCCGTTTTGCGAAGGGCGGTCTTGATTTCCTCAAAGAGCCGGGGCAGGTCCCAGTAGAGTGTGTCGAGCATTCGCACGGGGCCGTTGGGAAACCGGTGGATTTCCTCGAGCGCGAGCCGTCGGCCGTCGAATCGCCCCAGGAGTCCGCGGCCGCTCTCGGCCCCCAGATCCAGCGCCAAGGAATTGATCGTCGCGGCCATTGTCTTGGTCCTCGCCCACCGATTCGGATTTTGCCTGCCTCGCTCGATACGACTCATCCTAAAGGGCGACCCAGGCGAGAACAAGGATCGAGACGCTGGTGAAGGCGTTGCTCTCGACGTTCTCGTGTTCCATTCTCCGAGGAGTTTCGGTTATCTTGATCGTTGGCTTGAGTCATCAATCGCGGCATGGAGGCGTCCATGGCGATCAAATTCCTGTGTTCCCGCTGTGGCAAGCCCTACACAACCGCGCGAGACAATCTCGGGCGGATGGCTCGTTGCCGCGTGTGCGGATTCGTCCAGGTTGTCTCCGAATCCGCCGAGACATCCGCGAGTGGTTATTCGCTAGCCGCGGCCGTTCCCGAGCCCGAGGTTCACCGTTCCGCGCCGGCCGTGGTTCATCGTCCCGCGCGTTCGAAAGGCGAATCCTGGATTCAGCTCCTCCAGACGACGGCGATGGGTGATGGGCGGCTTCAAGGGTATAGCGTCTGCCTGCTCGCCGCGAGCGTGGCCGATCTGTTCATGACCATCACCCTGTTGCGGCAATACCCGGGTGCCTACGAATCAAACCCCGTCGCGCGGTGGATTTACGATCGCTGGAATATCGCCGGAATGGTGCTCTACAAGTTCGCGCTCGTTGGCTTCATCATCGCCCTGAGCGAGCTCATCGAACGGAAGCGGCCAGGCTGGGGAAAGTTCATTGTGATCCTAGGCTGCGCGGGGGCGGTTTATGCGTTTTTCAAGGGGTATCGACTGCATGGCGGGTTTGACGCGGGCCATCTGGAAGGCGATTGAGTTATCGTCGATCGCGGGGAGGGGAGTGGTCTTTCACCATCGCCTGTACGGCAGGAATTTGCCATTCATGGTGATCTTGACGCGGTCTCCCTTGGGATCGTGTTCGCGCTCGACGTGAAGGGTGAAATCGACGGCCGACATGATACCGTCGCCAAACGATTCCTGGACGACGTCCTTGAGGGCGGCTCCGTAAACCTCGAGGATTTCGTGAAAGCGGTAGAGAAAAGGATCGGCGGGAATGGTGGGCGTATTGCCTCCCTTGAGTGGGTAGCGAGTAAGCTCGGTCGCGAGGCTGGCATCCAGGTCAAGGGTATCGACGAGTTTCTGGGCCTGCTCGGGGGTGGTACTTGCCTGGCCGTGGAAAACGGCGGCCAGAAACACCGGGTCGCAGCCAACCTCGTCCGCGAGTGTCTGGAATGTCAGGCCCTTGGTCCGCTTGGCCTGGAACAGGGTATGGGTAAGGTCAGACGGCATGAGGAACCCCCTCCCGCGCGATCGTGTTTCGAGCATCCTCGAGCATGTCGGCCAGGGTTTGTTCGATGGTGAATCGCGGGGTCCAGCCGACGGCGGCCTTGAGCTTGGAGGCGTCGGCGACCAGGAGCGGCTGGTCGACGGGTCGCACCCGGGCAGGGTCGACATGAGCTGTGATTGGGATATTCGCGAGCGAGCAGAGATGCTCAAGTGCCCACGCGAGCCGAACTCCAAGGCCGCTCCCAAGATTGTAAATCTCACCAGGCTCGCCCTTTTCCGCCAGCATCCTGTAACCGCGGACGACATCGCGGACGTCGGTGAAATCGCGAGTGACCTCGAGGTTTCCGACCTCCAGGCGCTCGCCACGGCCAGATTCGAGCAGGGCGATCTGGTGTGCCCAACCGGCCAGCGCGTAGGTCGGTGACTGCCGAGGTCCCGCGTGGTTGAACGGGCGAACCATCACGACGTTGGTCCGATGAGCGAGGAAATACTGAACTCCAAGCAGGTCGACGGCGGCCTTGCTGGCGGCGTAGGGGTTATTCGGCCGAACCGGGCAAGCTTCCGTGACGGGTATCCATTCCGGGCCGGGATTGCCGTAGGAAACGCCCGTTCCAACCAGGACCACCCGAGGCTTGAGCCCCGAAACCCGCACGGCCTCAAGCAAGCTCAGGCTTCCCCCGAGATTCAGCGCCCACGTGCCACGGGGGTCGGCCATGCTTTTTTGGGGATTCGACCACGCGGCCAGGTGATAGATGACCTCGGGTTGTTTGCGCGTGATCAGATCGGCGAGGTCGGCCTCGGTTCCCTCGATGAGATTGAATCGCTCGATGCGCGCGTCCTGGCTTAGGTGCTCGAGATCCCTTGGCCAGCGCCCGGACGCGGAAATCCCCACGATCACGTCGCCTTGGTCGATCAGGTGCTCGGCCAAGTGACCGCCGACGAAGCCCGAGATGCCCGTGACAAGCGCTCGCATGGTGATCACCGGAAAACAGGCTTGATTCGTTTAGGAGATTGACCAGATCAGGAGCGAGGATCAGGCGTTTCGATACGCGCCTGAGCGCACGCGATCGACCCAGACGCCGTTTTCTTGATACCAGGAGACGGTCGCGGCGAGCCCTTCCTCGAAAGTGACCGTGGGCCGCCAGCCCAATTCCGCCTCGACCTTGGCGCAATTGATGGCATAGCGACGGTCATGGCCGGGGCGATCGGTCACGTATTTGATCAGCGAATCGGTCTTTCCGAGGAGAGCGAGGATCTGGCGGGTAACGTCGATGTTGAATCGCTCGCTCTTGCCGCCGAAATTATAGACCTCGCCTGGTTTTCCGTGGCGAAGGGCGGCGTCGACCCCCTTGCAGTGATCGAGGACATAGATCCAGTCGCGGACCTGGCGGCCGTCGCCATAGACTGGCACGGGGAGGTCGGCCATGACGTTGGTAATGAACAGCGGGATGAGTTTTTCGGGGAACTGATAGGGTCCGTAATTATTGGAGCAACGGGTAATCACGACATCCATGCCAAAGGTATGATGGGCCGCCCTGACGAGCAGGTCAGCGCCGGCCTTGCTGGCGGCGTAGGGGCTGTTGGGAGCCAGCGGAGTGGTCTCCGAGAACGCGGGATCGTCGGGGCCCAGGGTCCCATAGACCTCGTCGGTCGAGACCTGAACATAGCGAGGCACGCCGGCGGCCCGGGCCGCGTCGAGCAGGCACTGGGTGCCCAGGATGTTGGTGCGCAGAAATGGGGTGGCGTCGTTGATCGAGCGATCGACGTGACTCTCGGCGGCGAAATGGACGACCGCGTCGAACCCCCCCTCCGCGATCAGCTTGCTCACGAATGGCCGATCGGCCACGTCCCCTTTCACGAACCGATAGCGAGGACTGGAATCAACCCCGGCGAGATTGTCGGGATTACCCGCGTAGGTCAGCGAATCAAGGTTCGTGATCTCAAGGACCGGATCGCCAGCGAGCTGATGGCGCACGAAATTCGCGCCGATGAATCCACAGCCGCCGGTCACAAGGATGCGTTTCAACGCCGTCGCGTTCGGCATGGGTTGTCCTCATGTCGCACAGGAACTAGTCGAGGGTATCGAGACCGTTCGCGTCGTCTTGATCGGTCAGGGGGGGGTGATCGAGGTCGTGGTTCT
>JAKBAP010000525.1 GCA_021808995.1 Planctomycetota bacterium
GACTTACTCGACGACCGACGATGACCCGCGCATGACCGCCGGCGTCTGGAGGAGATCGTCAACTGGTTCGAAAGACACCTACCCTCGCCCGATCGATCGATTCTCCGCCCGAGGGCGATCTTCTGGTTTCGCCGGCGCGCGGAACCGATGATCAGGAGGTTCTGGAATCTGGCGGGGGTCCTGAAGGAGCTCGATTACGAGGTCCGAATCCTGAAAACCGCGCGCCCGGGCTACGTTCTGTACGAGGACGACGATCAAGTGGGCGCGATCCCGTTTCGAGACACTTTCTGAATCGCGAGCCCGCTGGTCTTGAGCGAGGGTCGTCGCCTGGTCAGGGCCTCGCTTGATAGACCCAGACCTCGGGTCGGTCTCGATTCGGCCCGTCCTCGCGGCGGGGAACGGCGACATAAAGCCGCCCGGCGTCGGGGTCGTAAATCGAGGTGCGTGCTCCAGGGGTGGTTCGGATGGTCGCGATCGACTCGTAATGATCGGCGTCGACCCGCTGAATGACCGCGATCGCGCCCGCGCCACAGGAGGCGAGGATTCGCTCGCGGTTGGCGTCATAGGAGACATCATCGACATCGCCAGGGATGGAGAGTCGGGCGACGACCTTGCCCGTGTCGCTGTCGATGACGACCAGGCTTGGCTCGCGTCGACATCCGACGAACAGCCGGTGATTGGGCTCGTCGATCGCCAGGGCCGAGTTATCCGTGGCCGGCGCGACCGGGAACCGATCCACGATGTGGTCGGTGTCAAGATTGATCACGACCACCTGGCCGACCTTGGAATTCACATACATCCGCGGCCGGGACGACTCGAGTTGAAACCCCCCAATCGGCCCTGGAACAGGAATCGGCGAGCGAATCGAGCCGTCCTTCGCGCTAATGATCGACAGCTCTTGATCCGAGTGGACGACGTAGATCCTCCCCGTCTTGGGGTTGAACCGAACGTTGTCGGCGTCGTCGCCCAAGGAGACGCTACGCAAGAGCGCGAAATCTCCCCCATCAAATAGGTTGCAGACGCCCCCCGCCCCATTCCCGACGAATATCCGGTCGTCGGTGGGCGAATAGGCGATCCCACGGATTCGGCCCTGACCGGGGATCTGTTTCAAGAGCCTGCCGGCTTTCAGGTCGACGACATCGAGGCTGCCATTGACCGTGTTGGCGACGAACAGCCGGGCGCGTTTCACGTCGAGCGCGAGGTGGTCCAACCCACCCGCCGGGCCCTCGAGCGCGAGGGTTTGAACCTTCTCGAGCGCAGGCTCGTCGGCCGCCGCGATCATGGACGAGCGCTCGCTCGCCAGGACGCCGAGGAAAAGGCTCACGACCAGGAATTGGTGTTTCATCTCGAGAAGTCTCCGAATGACAGCCCGGCGGCCGTCGAGGTCGTTCGCGTTTCGATCAGCCCCGTTCATGATCAAGTCATCGAATTACGATTGTGCATCGGTCCTGGGCGATGGGCTGAACCCGCCAGGATCGGCGGACGTGGAATCCTTCAGTGAGATCGACGTCGTTGGCGCTCGTCCCGGTGATTCGCGTCACACTGGTGCAAGCTCATTCGGGCCTCGGTTTCCTTGAATCGTCGGGGATCAGGACGGACGGATTCGAGCCTGGTCGTCGACCAGACTCTAGGGGCCATCGTCTCGTATCAGCTCGAGCCAGGGCAAGAGCCAAGCGAGGAAAACCCCGAGGCGTGAGGCGTCTGGACGGTGACGAGCACCCCGTCGCGGACAGGCCGATGCACGGCGTGTTAGACCGCGGCCGCGCTCTTGGGGACCGCGCGGCCGGCCTCGGTGGTTTCGCTCGATCCCTCGTGATATTCCGCGTCGGTATTGACGTTCCAGACGTCGTACGCGCCCACGCCCAGAATGTTCCGGGCGGCCAGCAAGGCGGTCATCATCGAATGGTCTTGATTATTGTACTTGTGCATTCCGTTTCGGCCGGAGAGCTGAAGGTTTGGCAGTCCTTCCAGCCAGCGCCTCACCAGCGCGATCCGGGCCTGGTATTCGTCGTCGTAGACCGGGTAGGCCTTGGGCACGCGGACGACGCAGCCGTCCGAGACTTCCTCGGCCCGCGCGAGTCCGATCGCCGCGATCTCGGCTCGTGCCAGCGCGACCAGCTCGTCGTTGGTCTTGCTCCAGAGGTCGTCCCCCTCGAAGCAGAAATACTCGAGACCAAGGCTGCTTTTCGACGGGTCCGGGACCATGTCGGGGGACCAATTCTTGAAATTCTGAATTCGGCCGAGCCGGACCTCGGGTTCGTGGATATAGATCCAGTTATCGGGAAACGTTTCGGCTCGGTCGACGATGAGCACGACGGTCAAGAAATCGCGGTATTTGAGCCCCATCGCGGCGTCGACGACTTCGCGAGGCGGGGCGGGGTCCATCGCGCGGATCAGCTCACGAATGGGCAGGGTCGAGAGAAAGTGCTTTCCTTCGTAGCGAGTCCGCCGACCTTGCGAGTCGATCGTGAGAAAGGCCCGCACGAGCCCCTCGTGATGTTCGACGCCGGTGACGCGCCGATCCATGTGGACAGCGCCCCCCAAGCCGGTGATCTTGTCACGAGCGGTTTCCCACATCTGGCCGGGGCCCAGTCGGGGATATTGGAACTCGTCGATCAGGGTCTTGATCACCTCGCCGCGGTTTGCCAGCCGTCCGAAAAGGGCCGAGGCGACGGCCTTGACGAGGCTCAAATCCTTGATCCGCTGAGCGGCCCAGTCCGGGGAGATCGCGTTTGAGGGCATCCCCCAGACTTTCTCGGTATACGACTTGAAAAACGTCTTGAACAGCTCGCGGCCAAAGCGGTTGACCACCCAATCCTCATAGGTCCGTTCGGGCTTGATCGGGCGCAGTCTCGCCTTGAGATAGCTGGCCATGATCAGCGCTGACTTCCTCGGCCCGAGCTTGAGCAGGGCGTCGAGCGGCTTGAGGGGATAGTGAAAAAACTTGCGGTTATAGTAGATTCTGCTCAACCGAGAGCGAGTAATGAACTCGCCCCCCAGGATCTCCCGCCAAAGGGCGTTGATCTCGCTGCTCTTGGAAAAGAACCGATGGCCGCCAATGTCGAAGCGATAGCCCTTGTACTGGTCGGTGCGGCTGATGCCGCCGACAAGCCTGGGATCGGCCTCGAGCACCACGGCCGATCGACCGTGCTTGGCGAGCTCATACGCGGCGGTAAGGCCCGCCGGTCCTCCACCGGCGATCACGACATCGTGGGCGGCCACGACCCCAATCTCGGCGGGATCAAGATGGCGAACCCAGCGATGGGGAATCAGCCCCCGTTGCGTTTGTTCCAAGAGCGGCCGATCGCCATCCATGGCTAGGTCCTCGAGATTCGTTTCCCAGGCGTGAGCAGCTCCCGCGACCCCGTCAGGCGAGGAGACCAGGCGCTCT
>JAKBAP010000526.1 GCA_021808995.1 Planctomycetota bacterium
CTATCACGACGCATTCGGCGATTTCATCGTCACGCCTCGGTTCCTGCTTTCGGAAACCAGGGACCTTTCTCAGATTTTCTCGCTTGCGATTCGGACCCCGACCGGAAGGGCGAACAACGGCAACAATCTCACCACGCTCACCCCACATTACGAGTTCTGGTACGGGGGCCTGCCCCGAGGCTGGGTTATTCGGGGCAGCACCGGGGTCACCGTGCGGACCGCCACCGAAAAAACCCGAGACACCTACGACTACAATCTGGCCGTCGGAAAATACTGGACGCCCTACGACGGCACCCTATTCAGCGACTTTGTCACCTACGTCTCGATGAATGGCTTCAGCACCCTGGAAGGACCAGGCGCCGAGTACACGTTCGCCAGCGTGACGCCCGGATTTCGATTCCATCTGCAAAACAAGTGGTATTTGCTGGGGGGTGTCGACGTGCCTCTGACCGGGCCAAAGCGACTGAATTTCACTTGGGCTCCGATCGTCGTGGTCGTCAAGAGCTTTTGAACGACGACCAAGGTCAAGGGTTGGCGGCCGAGACATTGGCGAAGGTCTTGATCCGGGCCGGTGGTTCGTCCTTGAGGTCGGTCTGGACGTCGATCATGGCGTGAAACGGCCCCAGGGTCGTGGGCGCGTGCAGGACCAATGTCACGACATGGTCGACGGCGGGCCCTTCCTTGGCCTTGTTGGGCTCGACTTCCTTGCCGCTCGATTCGAGCTTACTGATCGAAAACGGGCTCCCAGAGCGAACGTGAATCACCTTCGAGACCGTCTGGCCTGGCTGCAACGTGCCGAAATTGATGATCGAGGGGGTGACCGTGACAGCGCTCTGGATATTGGCGGCCACCGAGATCGGAAACGCCGCGTTGGCGGGGTCGTTGCTGATGACCGTCACCTCGTCCTTGAAAAACCCAGGAGCGGCCCCCGGCTGCAACGTGGCCGTAATCCGCCAGTGAATCTGGCCGTCGGCGGTGCGAGAGAGCTCCTTGGCCTCGGCCTTGACCGCGGCGGTCTGGGTCTTGAGCCCCGTGATCTCCCAGTCCGATCGACCGCCGGCATATGTCAAGGTCAAAACCGCCGTGGGGGGCTTCGCCGATCGCCTGACCACCCCAAAATCAAACAGACCAGGCACAAGCGTCAAATCACCCCGAATCACGCAGGTCAAATTCAGGTCGATCTCTTCCCAGACCGGACGATCAATCATGAGCCGCAAGCCCGAGGCCTTGAATCCCTGGAACTTGGTCGTGTCAATCGTCGCCTCGATCGTCGTCTGAGCACCAGGCGGAATGACCTTCGCCCCCACCTTGACGTCGGTGCAACCGCATTTGGTCTTCCAATCGACGATCCGGATCTCCGAATTCGTCCGATTCACCACCGGAAACGCATGGCGAATTCGCGATCCCCGGGCGACAACGCCGAAATCATACGCACGCTCGGGAAAAACCACCGTCCGCCAGTCGCCGTCGTACGCCACGACAGGCCCAGCCATCCCGCCCACACTAAATACCAAGAGGAGAGGAGCGATCAGACGCATCAAAGTGCAACCCTCCATGCATGTACGTTAAGGTGATGACTTCCGTATCGTGGAATGGAATTAAAGATCGACCGCGGACGCGGCTGGGGTGATCAGGAAGTCGTCGTCGGGAGTCCCACGAGGTCGCGAGTTCACGATTCTGACGACTGGCGCGTGTGGCGTCGAGGCCGAAACCGGGCGAGGACTTGCCGAGTCTGATACAATCCGTAGTACGCATGTCGCACCGGGTCGGGGCACATCGCGGATTGTGGTCGCGCGGATTGGATTCGCTGGTCATTCGAGGATGGGCGGGATTATCGATGTTGACGCCGTCGCTTCAGTTGCACAACGTCGATGGGGTGATCGTGGGGGAATTCTGGGACTGTCTGCGACTCGATCCGCGCCCGGTCAGCGAGCTTCGCGAGGCCTACGAGCGGCATCTGCAAGCCAAGGGACGCCCCGAGGTGGTTGTCGACCTGAGTGGGGTGGGATTCGCGGGGTCGGCGTCGCTTGGCCACCTGGTGGCGCTTCACCGCCGCGCCCGACAGAGCGGCGGCTGCATGGTCCTCTGCAACGTGGACCCCACTGTTCACGAGGTGCTGCGGGCGAGCAAGCTGGGCGCGCTCTTCGACATGGCCTCGGACCGGGCGGCGGCCCTGGCGGCCGTGGATAAGCTCCGCGACACCGACATGAGGGCCGGGGCGGCCGAGCAAGCCGGGCTCCTGCCTCGCGAAAAACCCACGGCCTCGGGCACCGCGGGAACCCCCCCGCTCAGGCTGCGGCGGCGGAATCCCGACCCGGCGTGAATTCCCCTCGCGATGCACGCACACGCAATTGTTTGGAATCTTGCGTTCGATCGCGGCGAATGTTTGTCGATTGCGCGTTGAATCACGACTGACGAACCGCGATGATAGTCTTCTGCCTTGGCTGCGCGGACGTCATGACCGCGACTCGCTTTCCCGGACGCGGCGTCCACCGACCGGGGATCTCGAGGGCCGTCCCTAACACGAGGTCTCGAAAATGCCCGTGAATCCGAGGATCGAGGTGCTCGAATCAGACGGAGTGAACGTCGTTCGGTTTCACGATCGCGAGCTGTTTCACGAGCGCACGGTTCGCGAAGCCGCCGATCAGATCGCCGAAATCCTGCCTAACGACGGCACTCCGATTCGCCTGGTGCTGGATTTTTCCGACGTCAACCTGGTCTCCAGCACGTTTCTCTCGAAGCTGATCCTGCTCCAACGCAGGATCGACGGCACCCAGGGCAAGTTACGGCTCTGCGAGATGTCGCCGGTCATCCAGCAAGTCTTTCGGACGTCGAATCTCGATCGTCTGTTCAAGATCGACCGCGACCAGCGTACCTCGCTAGAATCCTTTCAGTAAGACCCGCGTCCGCGGAGCTGATCCCGCCGGCGCTCGACCATGACCGAGGCGATACAGGACCTGGGATGTCGCGAAACCGAGGGATGAATCGCCGAGTGGTCTGGGGTCTGGCCCTGCTCGCGCTCCTGGTCGGGGCCATGTCCGGCGCTTTCTGGTGGCGAGGAGCGTCTGGGCCAAGCGGGTTCGAACGGGGGCTGGCGGCCTATGATCGCAAGGACTACGCCGAGGCCGAAAAGCGAGCCCGCGAATGGATCAAGACCCACCCCGACGACGTGATCGGCGTTCGGCTCTTGATTCGCTCGCTGTATCGCCAGGGGCGCGACGAGACGGCGAATGCCTTTCTCAAGAGGCTCTCCGAAACGTCGTTCGAGGCCGAGGATTTCTTTTTGATGGGCATGGCCTATATCCGCCAGGCCGACCCACAAAGCGCGATCCTGGCCTGGCGCAGAGCGCTTGGACGAGACCCAGCGAATGTCGAGACCCTGGGCATGCT
>JAKBAP010000070.1 GCA_021808995.1 Planctomycetota bacterium
CTTCGTCGCCTGGGACATGGCGGCTTCCCCATGGTTTCGGAGCCGTTGATTCATCTGGCCGTTATTGTAACGCCTCGCGGTTTCCCAGGCTCGGTCGTGGTCGCTGGCCGCTGTCGAGCAAGTTGGCGAGGGGGAGGACGAAGCCTGGCAAGACGGTACCGCCGTCGAGGGCCTGGTCCGCGTGGACGAGGACGGATTTCTCGACCGAGGAAAAGACGCGGGCGGCGCGTTTTCGGGGATCGATCAGCCAGACCAGGGTTACGCCGGCCTGGACGTATTCTCGCACCTTGCGGGTCATTTCCGCCTTGGTGTTGCCGTGGCTGAGGATCTCAACGGCCAGGTCGGGCACGAGGTCGGGGATTGGCTCTCGGGGGCTTTGGTGGCCGGGGAGTTTGTCCCATGAGATGAACGCGAGGTCGGGAATCCGCACCAGTCCGGGAGCGATCCGCATCATGCCGTCGGCACCGACGCAGATTCCCAGGTTGTTCCGCTGGAGATGGAGCCTTACCCAGAATAAAAGCTCCGCGGCCAGTCGGGACTCCTCGAACCCCATGGCTTTCTCCACCAGGGTGCCGTCGACCAGTTCGCAGAGCCGGTTTTCGCGTTGCTCGGCCTTGATGACGTCGTTTTCCGTGGCGGTGCCTGGCGAGGGGTGGAACCAGACCCGTTCCAGGGGGATTCCGCCGAGCCGATGCCGCAGGTCGGCCAGGGTTTTGATGTCGGGAGCAGCGATCGTCGCCTGGGACATGGCGGCTTCCCCGCGGTTTCTGGACTATCGATTCGACCGGTCATGATTGTAACGCCTCGCGGTGTCCCAGGCGAGGAGGAGCGCCACGGTCGGACACCGACGGCGCGCGGTTGATTTCGCGCAATGACTTGGATTCGTTGGAGTTGCGATCGAGCGAAGCGATCGGTCGGCCGGATCGGGCTTTCGCGATTCATTCATTGTGACGTTGGACCAGGACAAGCGGGGCTGTCGGGGATTCATCCAACACCTTGCCGCGGAGTCGAGAGTCTGGGCTTGCTAGCCCTGGTTGAGATCCCGCCGTAGGGTGTTTCGCGCCAGCCCGGATCGGCCGATGGCGGGGAGGTCGTGGGCGATGTACATCTTTTGAAGATAACCGGCCTCGGGAAACGGCCGGTTCTGGGCCAGGCCTCGCCAGCGGTCGATCTTGACGCGCTGGGAGCGTTCGTTGAACTCGTCGATCGCGAGCAATTCGCCGGCGAAGCGGTGGCTTCTGGCGTGGTCGACGTCGTCAAAGGCCAGGGCTACGTGCTCGAGCATCCGCGCGGCCGGGGAGCTCAGGACCATGAGGGCGCTCGACGTTGATGAATACAGATCCAGGTCAAACGAGATGAAGCCCAAGGGGGGTTGGGTTTGGTCGCCGAGGAATTTCGGGAGCGAGGCCGCCACGTCGCCGAGGAAGAGCTGGGTGGTGGGGGAGAGACGAGCTCGCAGGGCGGCCTCGTCCATGGGAAAGTCGCCGGGCTTCCAGATATCGGGGTGGTCGCGATGGTCGCCGATGAAATCCGGCAATCCGCCCGAGCCTCGGTCGAACCCGACGACCGAGATCGCCAGGTCATGGTCACGAGAGATCGCGGCGGCCTCTTTCTCGAGCACGATCAGGCCGTTGCCTCCGGCGACGCCGAATTCCACGGCTGAGAACGCGCGGACGCCTTCCCGGATCGCTTGCCGAGCCGCGAAATTCAAGCCCAGCAAATACGCCGGCCGCTCCGAGAGGTCCCAGAGCGCTCGGGTCGAGGCTGGGATTGGCATGCGCTTGAGAATCAGCCGCGAGAGCAGCCGAATGGGGGGTTCCATGGCCAATCGTTTGAGCTTGCCACGCAGGTGTTCGCCGTTCACCATGACCCTCATTCCGGGGAGCGACTGTCGGATCTCGGTCTCGAATCGGGCCTCGCTCGACAGCATGCTCGATTTGCCACGACGATTCCAGGTGGCGGGTCAAGGTTGACTTGACCACATGGAGCGCGAGACGATCTCGGGTCGTGATTCGTCGAGTGTCGTCCCGGAGACTTGCGAGCGATGCCGATCGACAAGCCCGCGTGGTTTCGGATGGCCCAGCGGCGGCCGCTCTCGGCCGCGCCCGACCTGCGGCGGCCGGCGCCCTTGCTTTTTGACGCCGAGCACAAGCCGGTGCAAACCCTAGGCGCGTGGATCAAGCGCAAGGTCGCGCTGCGCAAGTCGTGGCGGTTGTTTCTCGGGACCTTTGACCAACCTCGGGGCGCGAACACGACGCGGGTCGTGCGCGAGGATCATCCCGCGGGGGTCACGCGGAGGCTGGTTCGCTATGAGTCCGAGCCTGGCGAAGAGGTCGAGGGTTATCTGCTGATCCCTGATCCGCCGGGTCAGGGTCGGCCGGGGGTCGTGGTGATGCACGGCACCAACGATCTGACGATCCGTCAGCCGGCGGGGGTCGATGGGCCGCCCGAGACGCAGCTTGGCTTGCATCTGGCGAGGCGGGGTTACGTGGTGTTTTGCCCTGAGTGCTTCCTGTGGAGGCACGGCAAGCCTGGCAAGCCCGAGGTCGCCGTGCAATGGCTGAAAACGAGGCATCCCCAGGCGACCGGGATGGCCAAGATGCTCTTTGACGCCACCCGGGCCGTGGACGTGCTGGCCGCGCATCCGGCGGTGGATCCCAGGCGCGTCGGCGCGATTGGCCATTCGCTGGGGGGCAAGGAGGCGCTTTATCTCGCCGCGTTCGACGAGCGTGTCCGGGCCACCGTCGCGAGCGAGCCCGGCATCGGCCTGGCCCAATCCAACTGGGACGCGCCTTGGTATCTGGGCGACGCGATCCGTAAGCCGGGATTCGACCTCGATCATGGCCAGTTGCTCGGCATGATCGCCCCGCGAGCGTTTCTCTTGATCGGCGGCGAATCGGCGGATGGCGACCAGAGCTGGCCCTATATCGGGGAGGGCCTGGCCGTCTGGAAACTTACGGGCGAGACCGACGGCGTCGGGCTCTACAACCATCGCACGGGCCACGCCTTTCCCGCGATTGCCCAATCCCATGCCGACGAGTGGCTCGATTGGTTTCTCCGCGCGTGACCAGGGATCAAAATCGAGGGGAGCGCGTCGTGTGTCCAAAAAACGAACCCGGTGGGTCATCATGGCCCTGGTCTTGGCGACCCTCGCGATCGCGCCGGCCGGCCGGGGCGTCTTGCTCCGCCGACACGCGCGGCGAAACGAGTTTTACCACGACTGGTACGCCCGAAAGGCCGCCAACCATCACGAGGCCGCGCGCGAATGCCTGGAATTTGGCGGCGAAAGGATGATCGCCGTGGCCAAGGACTATCAAGCCATGGGCGACGCCGAGGCCCGCCAGGCCGCCGAACACGCCGCCCTCGCCTTGGCCTACTGGCGCGCGTTCTGGAGACCTTGGCTCGTTCCGCCAACCGATCCCGGGCCCGCCCCTCCGTGAGCCGGCCTGATCGATCCTTTCGACCGGTAATTCCTTATCACCCCGTGGCGGCTAGATTCGAGGAGTCCAAGCATGTTTGATCTCGAGGCGGTGCAGGAATGTCTACGCGAGTTTCAACTCGATGGCTGGCTGCTCTATGATTTTCGCGGTTCGAACATGCCGGCGCGACGGGTGCTGGGCCTGGACGGCCGGCCGCTCGGGAGCCGGCGGTTTTTTTACGTGATTCCAGCCCAGGGTGCACCTCGCAAGCTCGTGCATCGGATCGAGCCGTCGGCGCTTGACGACCTGCCCGGCGAGCGCACGGTCTATCTGCGATGGCAAGAGCTCGAGGCGGGGGTGGCCGATCTGGTCAAGGGCCTGCGCGGAGTTGCCATGGAATACGCGCCCAGGGCGTCGAATCCGTATGTTTCCCGAGTGGACGGCGGCGTGATCGAGCTGGTGCGGTCGTTGGGGATCGAGATCGTGTCATCGGGGGATCTGATTCAGCGCTTCGAGTCGGTATGGGACGACGATCAATGGGCGATGCACCTGGCGGCCGAAAAGGTCACGACGGCGGCCTTTGACGTGGCGTTTGGCCTGATCGCGTCGCGAACCGCCGACGGTGGGACGGTTCGCGAGACCGAGGTTCAAAGCGCGATCATGGATTATTTTCACCAGCACGGCCTCACGACCTATAGCCCGCCGATCGTGGGGGTTGGTTCCCATAGCGGCGACCCCCATTACGAGCCCGTCGCGGGGCGGGACGGCGTGATTGGCAAGGGTGACTTCGTGCTCGTGGACCTCTGGGCCAAGCTCGCTCGGCCGCGGGCGGTCTACAGCGACCTGACGCGGGTCGGGTTCGTGGGCGAGACGGTCCCAGCGGTCTACGAGGAAACCTTTTCCATCGTCGCGGCCGCGCGCGACGCGGCGATCACCCGCGTCAGGGAGGCATACGCCGCGGGCCGGCCGATTCAAGGTTACGAGGTCGACGACGCGGCCCGTCGCGTCATCGAGAACGCGGGCAAGGGGAACGCGTTCATCCATCGCACCGGTCACAACATTGGCCAGGAAGTCCACGGCAATGGCGCGCACATGGACAATCTCGAAACGCATGAGGAACGTCTGGTCTTGCCGCGAACCTGCTTCTCGATCGAACCGGGGATCTATGGGCCTGATTTTGGTATTCGCAGCGAGGTCAACGTCTTCGTCGACGCCACGGGCGAGGTCCACGTCACGGGGGGCTTGCAGGACCGGGTCTTGCCGATCCTCGACCCCGATGGTCGCTCCATTGCCATGCGAGCCTAGGGGACCAAACTACCCGGCCAGGATTCGAACCTGGAAAAACAGGACCAAAACCTGTTGTGATACCGTTTCACCACCGGGTAAGTCACTCGATTGTATCCGCTCGGTCTAGTATGAGGAAGCCTGGCTGGCGCCAGGAGCCAGTTCGCGCGATTTTTCCACCTTATAGGCCAGGTTTTCAAGCTGGGCACCAAGATCGACACCGATCAAGCTGACGTGTTCGGGTAGGTGGATTGGGGTCGGAGCGAAATTGAAGATTCCGACGATCCCCGCGGCGACGAGCCGATCGGCGACGGATTGGGCGACCTCGGCCGGCACGCAAAGGAGCGCCAGCGTGATTTGCCGAGCGGCCACGACCTGGAGTAGTGACTCAAGGGGCTCGATGACGAGTCGATCGAGCTTGCGGCCAATTTTGGCGGGGTCGGCGTCGAAGATGGCGACGATCTTGAACCCTCGAGATCGGAAACCGTGATAACCCAGGAGCGCCCGACCGAGGTTACCGAAGCCAACCAGGGCGAGCGGCCATTCATGGTCGACCCCGAGCACATGCCTGAGAGCGCCAATGAGATCGTCGATCTGGTAGCCGATGCCAGGGTGGCCGAACTGACCGAAGTAGGCGAGGTCCTTTCGAACCTGGGCGTTCTTGATCGACAGCGGAGCCCCCAGCTCAGCGCTTGAGATCGTGATTTCGCCCTGACCATGGAGGAGTTCGAGCTGTCTCAGATACAGGCACACGCGACCCACGACGGCTTTGGGGGCGAGCTTGACCGTCGCGGGCTCGGGCTTGGGGTTGCTGCTCACCTTCGCGTCTCAGGGAGTGAAGACAAGCCGTTTAGGCCGGCCCGGCCAACGCCAGACGCCGTCCACGCCCTCTATTTAACGGGCGAGTTGTTCACGGGTCAAGGTGTTGCAGCCCGCGACCGTCGGGGGACATTGGTCATCGTGTCCCGCGCACGGCGACGGCCCCCCTTCCGGATCGCCCATCACTTCCCGTCTGGCTATAATCGTTTTTTCGCGGGCTCGATAGCCGACCTCCATAACTCCAGCACAGGCATGGCGATGAACTCACGGCTTGCCCAAACTCTCCTGATGGTCCTGGCCCTCTCGCCGACGGCGTCATCGGCCGATGACAAGTTCGCGGACGGGGACTTCGTCATTGGGCCTACGTATACGGACGCCCCTGAACTGACCGTCAAGGACGATGTCCCACGTGGCACGGTCACGCGGTTCGTGATGGACTCCCAGGATTCGAGAATCTACCCTGGAATCGCGAAGCGTCGGACCGGCGTCGTCCCCTACAAGCGGAAAGTGTGGGTGTACGTGCCGAGGCAGTATGTCGCGGGCGCGACCATCCCGTTCATCATCGCGCAGGACGGCGGCGGTTACGTGGGGACCCTCATCCCCGCGCTCGACACGCTCATCCACGAGAAGCGAGTTCCCGTCATGGCGGCGATCCTGATCGACTCCGGCGGGGGTGATGCCCAGGGTAGCCAGCGGGGCCTGGAATACGACACCGTCTCGGACGTCTACGCGGGCTTTGTCGAGACCGAGGTGCTTCCGCGGGCCGCCAAGGAGGCCGGCGTCAAGTTCACGACCGACCCGGAGGGCCGGGCGACCATGGGGGGCAGCTCGGGCGGCTCGTGCGCGTTTACCATGGCGTGGTTCCGTCCGGACCTTTACCACCGCGTGCTGACCTATTCTGGAACCTATGTCAACCAGCAGTCGCCGCTGAACCCGAAGTCGCCGCACGGGGCCTGGGAGTACCACGAGAACCTGATCCCCATGAGCGAGCCAAAGCCACTGCGGGTCTGGCTAGAGGTGAGCGAGAACGACAATGGCTCGAAGCGCGACGAGGCCAGCCTGCACAACTGGGTGATGGCGAACCGGCGGATGGCCGCGGCCCTGAAGGCGAAGGGCTACCACTACCGGTACGTGTTCGCCAAGGCCGCCGGACACACGGACGGGAAGGTCACCAGGCAAACGCTCCCGGAAGCGCTCGAATGGCTCTGGCGGGGCTATCAATGAGAGCCAGGGGAATCGCGCGATTTTGGATTCCATCCTGGCGGCTTCTCATCGCCTTGCGCGCATCCTGGGCGTGGTTTACGCGGAGAACGGAGGGAATCCCATATCCGTTGATAAGAGAGGCTTCGCGAGAAGCATCGAAGGATCGCGTTGTCCCCTTCTCGCCTCGTGGTTCGTGGCGACGTTATCGAGGGCCAACCGGGCTCGGAACCCCGCGATGTTCCTTCCCGTCGGCGCGAGTCGTTGCTCAAACGGTGATCTATCCCAGGAACCCACCGTCGACCTCGAGGATGGTCCCGGTGATGTAGCTTGCCAGGGGCGAGCACAGGAAGAGCACCGCCGAGGCGACCTCGCTTGGTTGGCCGACGCGCTTCAGCGCGATCGATCGGGCGAGCTCGTCACGCGCGCGGTCGGAGATCGAGGCGATCATCGAGGTTTCGATGACGCCTGGAGCGACGGCGTTGACCCGGATCTCGCGGCCGGCGCATTCTCGGGCCAGTACTCGCGAGAGGGTCGAGACGCCGGCCTTGGCGGCGGCGTAATTCGATTGACCGTGGAATCCCAGCTTGGCCGAGAGGCTGCTGATATTCACGATCGAACCGCCATCGTTCAGGATCTCAAGGCCGAACTTACAGCCGTGAAAAACGCCCGTCAGATTGACGTCGAGGACGCTTTTCCAGGCGTCCAGGCTCATCTTGGCGATGGAACGGTCGCGGATGATTCCGGCGTTGTTGACCAGATGGTCGATCGCGCCCCATTCCGTGGCGAGTTCGCTCATCATCGCCTGGACTTGCTCGGCGGAGGCGACGTCGGCCGCGAGGGCACGCGCGCTATCGGGGCGACCCTGGTTGAGCTCGTCGACTAGGGCGAGCGCGTCCTCGCGGGCGGGGTCGCCGGCGAGGCTGGGGTAATTCACGGCGACCCGCGCCCCCGCCGCGTGAAGCGCCCGCGCCACGGCCGCGCCGATCCCGCGCGCGCCGCCGGTCACGAGAGCGGATTGTCCGGTCATGTCAATTCTCGTGCTCATCCGGGTGATCTTTCCGGTTGTGATTATTCAAAGATAAAACCCTGATCGGTGATCCGGTAAGGCATGATTTCGTCGCGACAGACCGACCCGCGGTGTTTCAGGATGGCGAGCGCTCGTCCGTAACGACCCGCTTCCTTGGTTCGCCCCATCATGATGATCGTGTTGGCCCCCGCGAAGACGTCTCCTTGGCTGATCGGCCGGGCGATCAGGTCGTCGAGCATGACTTCCTCGGTCGTGTGGAGATAGAGAGTCCCGATGGTCTGGTGGTCGTAGCGATGGCGTTCGACCTGGTCAGCGCTCGCGCGGTAGCGTTCGCGGAGCCACTCGCGGGCGGCCCATTCGTCGTCCTGGTGGATGACCTTGTGGTAAAGGTATTCGAAGAGGGTGAACTGGACCGACTCGCTGAACCGCGCGGTCGGCTCGAGCCCGTCGAAGATCACGCGACGGCGGCCCTGGGCGAAGTGTTGATAGAAAAAGCCGGCGGAGGCGCGAAGGATGCGCGCGAGATCGGCCTGCCATTCATGCCATTCGTCGGCGGAGAGGTCGGCCTTGGTGACGCGGCGTCCGGGGCGGTCGACTGGTCGGAGATAGTCGCCCAGGGTTCGGTCGTGGTTCCAGGCTTGATCGAGGAGCAGTCCGTCGGCCAGGGGAAACTCCTTGAGTGACCACCCGCCCAGTCGCTGGGCGTAGGCGAGGTGATTTTGGGCGTCGCCGCGGCTGGTGAGGTCGCAGATGATCCCTGGCCGTCCTTCCGCGCTGACTCCGGCCGCGCCCCAGATCAGGCCGAGCTGGCTTTTGCCCGCTCCCGTCGCCCCCGCGATGACCGTGAGCGTTCCTGGAACCAGCCCGCCGCCGAGTGCTCGATCGAGGGCCTCGATCCCGAATGATTGTCGATCCATGCCCGCTCTTATCCTTCCGATGGCAACAGCCCGAGAATCCGAGCCTGGTCGTCGTTTTTTTTGTTCATCGTGGGCGAGGATGCCTGATTGGGAATCATTGCACGCTTAATCTTGAAGACGGCATCCAGGTGTGCCGATTAACCCTGGGAACCCGCGAGATCCGATGAATCGTTTCGACCGTCACAACGCCACGGGGCGGTAGGGTCGGGGCGATGGGTCGGGCGGGACAGGCCAATCTTACAAAACCGAAGGTCAAGCGCGAATGTCCGGGACCGGACAAGCCCGCGCGAGACCAGAGGACAAGTCGGGCCTGGGTCGCGTCGAGCGGCCCGAGCGCTGGGATCTCATGGTCGGGGGCGATGAGTCGTGTACAAAAAGACCACATTCCTGGAGCGCAACACGCGGTGGAAGGTTCGCTCCCGGGGGCATCGCCGCCTCGTGGGCGTGGGCTGGCTCGTCCTTGTCGCGCTCGTGGCTCAAGGAAAGGCCCTGGGCCAGACCAGCCCTGGCCAGACCAGGCTTGATCAGCAGCCGGGGAGCTCGTCCGGGACGTCCGCTCAGGGCGAGCCATTTCGGCGCTTTGTCCTGGAGCCGCTCGCGTTTGCCCAGAATACGCCCAAACCTCCATCGCCCGATCTTCCCGCGCCGGGGACCGACTCGGCCCCACGGATCATCAATCTGGCCCCCCCGCCGAGCGCGGGGCCTCCACCGCCGCCTCAGCCGGCTGGTGAGGGGGTTCCCCGCGTGATCCCGATCGAGCCCTCGCCTGGTTCGGAGCCCGCGGACTCGCCTCATGTCATTCGCCTGGAGCGTGATGTGTCCGGGCTGTTACCCGATTCGCCCCCCGGACCCGCCCCCAGGCTGAGTACGGCCCGGGTCGCCAAGGATGTCGCCAATATCATCGAGGTGATCAAGGATCCCGAGTCCGAGATCAGCCTCGCCGAGGGCCAGGCCAAGATCATTCAAACCCGCCGCGATCCGACCCGGATCGTGGTCGCCAATCCCGCGATCGCGGATGTCGAGCTGTTAACCGACCAGCCGGGCACGCGGTTGTTGAATCTCTACGGCAAGATGTTTGGCACGACGAGCCTGACGATCTGGGATGAAACGAATCGGCCGGTCTCGTTCCTAGTACGGGTGACCCTTGATACTCGGGATCTCGAATCGAGGATCCGCCAGGTCTTTCCAGGTGCCGCGGTAAAGGTCCGTCAGGTCGGTCCACAGGTCATTCTGGACGGCCAGGCACCCGACTCCAAGACGCTTTCGGACGTGGTTCAGCTTGTCACGATGTCGCTCATGAGTTCGCAGACCTTCAAGGGGGGTGGCGGCGGAATGGGCGGGGCGGGGGGTGGTGGCGGCGCGGGGGGTGGTGGGATGGGGGGTGGTGGCGGGATGGGCGGCGGCGGTTCGGGTGGTGGTGGGATGGGCGGCGGCGCGGCGGGCGGGCGCGGGGTGATGATCATCAATCGCATCACGATCCCTGGGCCCAGGCAGGTCTTGCTCCATGTGAAGATCGCCGAAATCAACCGTTCCGCGACCCGAAACATTGGCGTGAGCTGGCTTTATGCCAAGGGCCAATCGGTGATCGGCTCCTCGGCCGGCAATAACGCCACGATGGGGGCGACCTCCACGATCAATCGGACCCAGCTCACCGGGGCCAGGGGCATCCTGCAGCCGATTCAGTCCAATCTCAACGTCATTGGCAACGCGGCGCCGGCGGGGAATTCGCCCTTGTTTGGAGTTTTTGACGCGGGCGCGTTCTCGCTTTTCATCGACGCCCTGCGCTCGAACACCCTTGCCAAGATCCTGGCCGAGCCCAATCTGGTCGCGCTCGACGGTCAGCCGGCTCGGTTCCTGGTTGGCGGTCTGTTCCCGTTCCCGGTGCCCCAGAGTTCGTCGATTCCCGGCGGCACGGCGGTGGTGACGGTCCAGTTCCAGCAGTTTGGCACGATCCTGACCTTTCTCCCTCAGATTTTGGCCAACGACGTGATCCGGCTGGACGTCGAGCCGGTGATCAGCCAGTTGAACTTCGCGCAGGGAACGACGGTTGGAACGGGGAACGTTCCGTCGATCGATCAGCGCAGCGCTCGGACGGTGGTTGAGCTCCGGGAGGGACAAACGCTGGCGATCGCGGGCTTGCTTCAGGAGACGACCAACGCGTTCACGACCCGACTCCCCGGGCTGGGGGATATTCCGATCGTTGGCGGGTGGTTTAGCGCCAATCAAACCGAGATCATCGAGACCGAGACGGTCGTGCTGGTCACGCCCGAGCTGGTCGCGCCGCTCGATCCCAAGGAGGTGCTGGAAGCGCCTGGCGACCGTGTTTATCAGCCTAACGACGCCGAGTTTTACCTTCTCGGGCGGATCGAGGGCAAGCTGGGGCGCGAGTTCCGCTCGACCAAGATCGAGCAAGACCCGCTGAATCTGATGCGTCATCATCAAAGCGAACAGCAATGGGTGGTCGGCGCTCACGGTTACGCCGACTGAGAGTCCGAGACGCGGTCGACCCCTGGGTCGAGACAGGAGAGAGACGATGTCACTGATCCTGAGACGAATTCGAGCATGTGGTGCCTTCGCGGCGACGATTTGGTCGTCGGTCGGCGCGGTGGCCTGGGCCCAGGAGGCCGAGAATCCGGCGACCTGTACCCGCCGCGGACCGATCCATCGCATGATCCATCATTCGTCGCATACGCTCAAGGATAAGTTCATAGGTTATCCCGAGACGTTCGTCGAGCCGCCGCTGGGCTATTTTGTTAGAGAGCAGATGGCGGTTCAGGTCGCCAAGGCCGACCCGCACCGGTTCACGCTTTATCACACGGACTTCCTGCCGGGGACGAGTCAGTGGTCGCCGATCGGCGCGTCGCGATTTAACATCATGTATTCCAAGCTCGCGAGCTGGCCGGGGCCGATCCTGATCGAATGGACTCCCGACAAACCGGAGTTGGCTGATCAGCGCAGGAAGACGGTCGTGGCGCTGCTCGAGAAGTCGCGTACGCCCATGGGACCCGAGCGGGTGGTGATCGGCCCGTCGCCCTATCCCGGCGCTCTTGGTGCCGAGGCGATTGGGGTCTTCGGCAATCAACTGCAACGGAACCAGGGGGCCGGGACCAGCTTCCCGTTGCCGCCCAACGTGTCGGCCTCGTCGGGGGTTCACTAATCATGGGTCATTCACGTCGGATCGAACAATCCTCCTGTTCCTGGGAGCGGGGCCGCCTGGTCGTCCGCGGGGTCGCGGTCGTGACGTCGCTGGCCATGGTCGTCGGTTGCTCGGTCGTCCCGAATCAGCACACCGACGCCAACGCTCCCCCCGCGACGAAGCCCGCTGCTCCTCCCTCGCAGCCGCCCGCCCAGGAAGTCCATCAAGCGGGATCCAGCACCAATTTCCACGCCAACGCCAGCGATCATCAGCGGTTCCAGGTGCGGATCGATTTCGGCCGGATCTTTGAAAAACAAGGGGATTTCGAAGCGGCCCTGACGGAATATCAGGCCGCCCTGACTGTCGCCCAGTCCAGGCGCGGCGGCCATATCACCCCCGAGGACGTCGCCCTGGCCGAGCGCAGAATCGCCGTCGCCAACGACCGGCTCGGGCGGTTCGCCCTGGCCGAGACGCACTACAAGAAAGCCCTCAAGCACGCCCCCAAGGATTTCCGGGTCTGGAACGACCTGGGTTATAGCTATTACGTCCAGGCTCGATATGGCGACGCCGAACGAGCGCTTCGGGCGGCGGCCCGGTTCAATCCCGACGATGAGCGGTCGCGGCTCAACCTGGGCCTGACCCTCGCCGCCGCCGGCCGGCCGCAAGAGGCCCTCCCCTTGCTTTCCCAGGCGGGCGGCGACGCCGCCGGGCATGCCAATCTCGGGTATCTGCTCGCGTCCACCGGCCAGCCCGAGCTCGCCAAGCTTGAATATCAGAAAGCACTCGCGATCCGGCCCGATCTCGCGGTCGCGCGGAGGGGGCTGGCCGCCCTCTCACGGCCGACCAGCGACCGCGTCGCCAAACAGGCCGGCCCCGACGATCCCAACCTCGAGCGTACCAGGCTGGTCGTCGTCGAAGCTCCGTTGCCCGCCTTGCCAGCTATTCCACCACCGCGGTCTTGGACCACGAGAGTGCCTGACAAATTGGGTGCCCAACCATGAACGACGATTTCGACTCGCTTTACGACTTCAATCGCTGGGCGGACGGCCTGGTCGTCGCCGCGTGCCGAAACCTGACCGAATCGCAATACACGAGCGAGCTGGTCCCGGGCTGGGTGTCGATCCGGTCCACCATGGTTCACATTGCCCTGGTCACCGATCTCTGGCTTCGCCGCTTGACCGGCGAGTCCGTCGGACGCGCTGGGGGCGAGCTCGAGCTTCCCACGCTCGACGACGTGGCCGCCCGGCTCGAGCGCGCCTACCAGACGTATGATTCACTCAAGCCGGTCATCACGCCCGAATGGCTCGCGACCCCGATGGCCTTCACGGTCAGGACCTGGAGTGGCTCGTTGCCTCCTTGGATCGTGCTCAGGCATGTGGTGAACCACGCGACCTACCATCGTGGCCAGGTCGCCTCGAAACTCGGGCGGCTAGGGCTCGAACCCCCGATGACGGATCTGTTTTTCTGGGGCATGGAACGGTTCAAGGCATAAGGCTGTGAGTGAGCATTGAAATGAGGCGCGCTCACTCGCGCCCGACGTTGGTCTCGATCAAGGGGAGATAAAATCGGGGCCGGCGGTCGGCGATGCGGTCGATTTCGTGGCGACCGGGGACGCGGACGAGCTTTTTGCGGCGGGCCACGGCCGGGTCCAGGTCGGCGTAGAGGATCTCCTCGCGGTCGGGGCTCGCCTTGGCGAGGACACGGCCGGTGGTGTCGACGATGGAGCTGGTGCCGATGAATCGAAACCCGCTCTCCTCGCCGACGCGATTGACGGCCATCACGTGGACCACGTTTTCCATGGCCCGGGTCGGGATCATGTGCTCGGCCGCGCACTCGGAGTGGGTTGGCCAGTTGGTCGGCAACACGAGGATTTCGGCCCCGAGCAGGGTTAGCGCGCGGGCGCTTTCGGGGAATCCGCCGTCGTAGCAGATATGCATGCCGACGCGAGCGCCCCCGGCTTCCTGAACGGCGAACGGTCGATCGCCAGGATGCGCAAACATGTCCACGCCCAAGAATGGCAGGTGGATTTTGCGATAGCAGGCGACGAGACCGGTGGGGCCGATGAGCGCGCAGGCGTTGTAGAACGCCTCGCCGGCGCGTTCGAGCAAGCCAAACACGCAGTAACAATCAAGCTCGCGGCAGAGCTCGGCGACGCGGCCGACCTCGGGCCCGTCGAGGGGGACGGAGTGGGCTCGGCCCTCGTTTCGGCTGGCGAAGCCATAGCCGGATAGAGCGCATTCGGGAAAGACGACCAGCCGCGCCCCCGCGCGGGCGGCCTCGCCGAGCATCCCGAGGATCCGCGCGAGATTCCCGTCGAGCCGGCCGAGCTTGGGTTCCATCTGAACGGCCGCGACGCGGTACGGATGCACGGGCGAATCCTCGTTGATGCCAGGAAGAATCAACCGAGCTTGACGGTGACGGTCTTGAGCTCGGTGTAATGCTCGATGGCCGCCTCGCCGTTTTCGCGGCCCTGGCCAGACATCTTGAACCCGCCAAACGGGGTGGTGGCGTCGACGACGTGATAGCAGTTGACCCAGACGGTTCCGGCCTTGACTTGCTTGGCGAAGAGGTGGGCCTTGTCGATGTCGCGAGTCCAGACGGCGGCGGCGAGGCCGTATTGGGTTCGATTGGCGCGATCGACGACCTCGTCGAGCCCCTTGAACGGCAGTACCGAGACGACCGGGCCAAAGATCTCGTCGCGGGCGATGGTCATGGAGTCGGTGACGTTATCAAAGATGGTGGGGGCGACGAAAAAGCCCTTGTCGCCGATCCGCTCGCCGCCGGTCATGAGCCGGGCCCCTTCCTTCTCGCCCAGCTTGACGTAATGGAGGATCTTGTCGAGCTGTTCCTGGGAGACCTGGGGTCCTTGCTCGGTCTTTTGATCGAGCGGGTCGCCGACCTTGCGTCCCTTGGCCTTTTCGGCGAGGCGCTCGACGAATTCGTCGTGGATCTTGGATTCCACGAAGAGCCGGCTGCCGGCCGTGCAGCACTGGCCGCCGTGGAAATAGATCGCGTGGAAAGCGCCCGCGACGGCGGCCTCCATGTCGGAATCGGCGAAGATCACGTTAGGGCTTTTTCCGCCGAGCTCGAACGTGGTCCGCTTGAGGGTCGCGGCGGCGGCTCGCTGGATGATCTTGGCCGTGTCGACGTGGCCGGTGAACGCGATCTTGTCGATGTCGGGATGCTCGACCATCGCGGCCCCGGTCGTCTCGCCCAGGCCGTTGAGGACGTTGACCACCCCCTTGGGAAAGCCGGCCTCGGCCGCCAGTTCGGCGATCGCAAGGGCGGTCAGTGGGGTTTGCTCGGCCGGCTTGAGCACGATCGTGTTGCCACAGGCGAGGGCCGGGCCCCATTTCCACGCGAGCATGAGGAGCGGGAAATTCCAGGGGATAATCTGACCCACGACCCCGACCGGCTGACGAAGCGTGTACGACAGGAACGACCCCCGCACGGGGACGGTTCGGCCCTCGATCTTATCGGCCCAGCCGGCGTAATATCGGAGGCTGTTGACGACCCCCTCGAGGTCTCCCTTGGAGTCGGTGATCGTCTTGCCGCAATTGAGCGATTCGAGGGCGGCCAGCTCGCCAGCCTTTTTCTCGACCAGCTCGGCCAGCCGGAACATGAGCCGGCCGCGATCGGCGGCGTCCATGGTGCTCCAGGGTCCGGTTTCGAGGGCCTGGCGCGCGGCCTTGACGGCCCTGTCGACGTCCTTGGGCCCCGCCGCGGCCACGGTGGCGATCGTCTCGCCAGTCGCTGGGTTCAGCGTCTCGAGGCTTCCGCCATCGATTGGGCTCACCCATTCGTTGTCGATGAAGAGCCGCGTTCGCTCGATCTTGGTCTTGGGGCTCGGGTGCGCGACCTTGGTGGCCATGGCGTCGTCTCCCTGGGGTGATCGTCTCGAGGCTGCTGTTAATGCGAATCGTCGTCTCCCCGAGCCGCCACGTCAAGTCCCCAGGTCTCGCCTCGCCGTGTCGCCCTGGCCGCGAACCAGGGTGATTCCTTTCGGTTGCCCTGCCAGAATGTAACGGACGTAACAGGCGACCCCCATCCCTCTTGGAGGTGCATCATGCCCGAATCTCCTTCGGTCGGCGAAACATTGAGCCCATCCCGAGCGATGCCCACGAGTCCCAAGACCCAGATTGCTCGTCGTGGGGAAGACTCATCACGCCCCTGTCTTTCCGCTCGGCGTGGCTCCGTATACAAGCCCGAAGCGCCAGCGAGTGAATTCCGGTCCCAGCCTTGGACCGAGCCTGGGGCTATGTAGCCATCGATGGTTTTGCCCGGAATTCACTCGCTGGCGCTTCGGGCTTGTACTCGTGCGATCCAGCCTATGAGGGACCGGAGTTCGCTCGCTGCCCCTTCGGGCTTGTGCGAGGGGCTGGCCTGATTCGCCCGCGCGGAGTTTCGTGCCTGGCGAACCACATCTCGGTCGCGTGAGTCCAATCGCCCAGGCCCGTGAACCGCTACAAGCATGTTTTGTCCAGAATCCGTCCCCGAGGAAGTCGGACGAGCCTTGATCCGGGGGGATTCACGAGGATGCCCGACAGCCGCGTCCGATTCGAGGCGGAGCCTGATCGCCGACCGTTGGCCATCGCCGCCCGAGTTCCAAGGATCGACGTGGCGCTCGGTGGCGCCGCCTCTTGCCCTGGCGCGCTCCCTCACGCAGAATATGCGGTCGTACGATCCCGCCCCCGATTCCCCGCCGGAGCCTCGCGATGAATGTGTTTGTGAAGGCATGCTCGTTCTTGATCCTGTTTCTGGGTTGCGCCGCGTTCGGTGGCGAGTTCACGGTCGAGCGCGTGTTTGGGCCCGAGG
>JAKBAP010000071.1 GCA_021808995.1 Planctomycetota bacterium
CCGATCTGCCTGGAGCTCGAGCTCCTTGGACGCGAAATTCTCGGGCAAGATCGGGCTTGAACGGACCACGATCAGGCTGGGCTTGCTTACCGGGACCGGGACGGAATAGTCCTTGAGCCGGACCGGAGGGGGGGGCTTGACCCCTTCCATCCCCCACGGATCGCGCAAAAGAGCACCCCCGGCGATCGCCCCACCGGCGACCAGGGCGTAGCCACCCACCTGGGCCGCGAATTGACGCCGCGAAAACGGCTCGTCCGCCGGATTCACGCCCCCAAGCCGCTCCAGGTTTTTCAATTGCGTCCGCGTCAGCTTTTCGCCCATCGTGAAACCTCGGCTTGAGAGATCAGGAATCAAACCCTTCTCAACATCATACCAAACCGTCCGTCCGACGAACCGAATCGCGGCGAGGCGCCCCTCTATCTATTGAGCGTTTTCCAGGGTCGGCAGGGAGGGGGGAAGCTTCTTGCAGAGCTCCTTGGCGAATGCCTCCGCGGTCGGGCCGCTCGACCCGCCATTGGCCCCGGCGAGCGTGTTTCCCTTGCGAAAGATCACGTCGATCATCCCGATGTTGCTGCTCACGATCGCTTCGTCGGCCCCCTCGATCGTGAACGTCTTGACCTCCGCGCCGTCTTTCTTGACCCCCTCAATGTATTGGGCCAGGACCTTTTTCGCCTCCGCCGGGTCGGGATACGGGCGGAGAAAACCCTGCCAGACGTCGTTCCCCTTCTTGTAATCGGCCATGAAGACGTCCGACAGAAAACTGTACCCGAAAACGTCCTGGGCCACGTACTTCGCCTCCCCCTGAAGACCCTCCGCCGGGAGCATCCCAAAATACAAGGCTGGCCCAGCCGCGGCCGGCGGCTTGGCGACAGCCCCCGCGGCCGGCGTGGTATCGGCCGCCGCGCCGCCCGACCGCTGACGAGCCGCGACCTTCCTCGCGAGCTCAAGCGCGAACGCGGCGAACTTCGGGCTATCCGATGTCGAGACGATCTGGGTGTAGTATTTCCCCGAATAAAACAGCGTACTCCCCGCGGTCGTGTACCCCTGTGAGCCGATCGCGACCGGACTGGCCTCGTCGGGCTTTTCCGATCCGTATTTGCCCAGGGCCTTGAGCGGGTCGGCCATCTCGAAAAGATAAAGCTGGAGCTCGTTCGAGGGGTCGCCGGTGGGGTGGTAAAACGCGTAGGCCATCCCCTTCACGCCGTATTGAATGAAGCTCTCGGCCCGGCCGTCGATTTTTTCGTAAAGGTTGTCGGCGTTGAAGGTTTCGAGGTGCTTGTCGCCTGATTTGCCGACGGTCCATTCCGGGGGGAGATCGCCCAAGGGGAGCATGGAGGCGATGATTCTCTGGGGCTCGGGGACCGAGGCGATTTCGGATGCGATCTGGGGGGGCGCGAGGCCGCTCTTGGCGGGTGTGGGGGCCGAGGTCGAGGCGACGGGGGCCGATGGGGCGAGGGGAACGGCCGTCGGGAGGTTCATGACCAATCCGCGGAGATCGACGGGGGGAGCGGTCTCGTCGATGAGCTGCTGGGGGCCGTCGACTCCAACGCTACGGCGGACGCCGGCCAGGGCCTGGAGCACGTCCGGAAACCGCCGGGCCGTCTCCGCTGGCGAGGCCGCCGCAGCGCGCAGTGCCAGCATCGCCTCGTCGAGCTTCTTGACGCCGTTAACCAGGTTTTTGCGCTCGAAGGCCAGCCGGCCCATCTCGAGCCGTACCGCGTTGTCGGCGTCCTTGACCGTCGCGAACGAACGCCCTTGATCGAGCACGGAAAAGGTGCGGTTGGGGTCGAATTCATAGCGGTCGTGGTCGAACGACCGGCTCTTGAGCACGATCGCGGCGAAGATGGCGGGGATGCTCATCACGAGCATCATGCCCACGATGATCGAGCCAAACGACGGCCGCTGGAGCACCCGCCCACGCCTGGCCTTGAACCAATCGCGACTTCCCAATACCAAAAAGGCCAGGGGTGTTCCGGCGAACGCGATCAAGGCCGCCGCCAGGGCCAGAACCAAGAGGGGATCGCTCACCAATTCATTTTGAAGCCGGGCCCAGAATTGCGACAATGCCATGAAAATCGTCCGCATTGGGGTCTTGATCGCGCCCGAAACGATGTCGAGCGGGGGGTCCACGCGCCAGGCGCGAGGGCTCGGGGAGGGGCCGTGGTTCACCACGACGTCATCCGATTATAGCGGCATCCCCGCGCTGACGGCAACGAATTCGCGGCAATTGGTCCATCGTGTCGTGGCGACGACTCACGAAAACAGCGATTCCACGAACGTGGCGGCGTCGAACGGTTGAAGATCCTCGAGCCCCTCGCCGACGCCGATGAATTTCACCGGCAGGTTCATGGTCTGGCGGACGGCCACGACCACCCCTCCCTTCGCCGTGCCGTCGAGCTTGGTCAGGATCAGCCCAGTGCAATGGATGCTCTTGGTGAACACCTCGGCCTGGCGGATGGCGTTTTGCCCGATCGTGCCGTCCAGGACCAGGAGCACCTCGTGAGGCGCTCCTGGGATCAGCCGGCCCAGGACGTTGCGGATCTTTTCCAGCTCGCGCATCAGGTGGGTCTGGGTGTGTAGCCGGCCGGCGGTGTCCACGATCAAGATGTCGACCTCCCGCGCGAGCGCTCGCTGGCAGGCGTCATGGGCGACGCTGGCCGGGTCCGCGCCCGGCGAGCCCCGGACGATCTCACAGCCCGCTCGCGCCGCCCAGACCGAAAGCTGGTCCGCGGCCGCCGCGCGAAACGTGTCGCACGCGGCCAGCAAGATCGTCCGACCCTGATTCTTGAGATGCTGGGCGATCTTGGCGATCGAGGTCGTTTTTCCCGAGCCGTTGATCCCGGCGATTAAATAGACGCTTGGTCCCTTGGGAGCGATCGCCAGGGTCGATTTGCCAGGGTCATCGAGCAGGGTGGTAATCTCGCTCTTGACGAAGGCGAGCAGGTTTTCGTCGGCGGTCTGGTCGGAATAGGCGGACCGGACGCGCTCAATGACGCGGCGGGTGGCGGCCACGCCGACATCGGCCTGGATCAGCCGCCCCTCAAGCTCGTCGAGAAACGACTGATCGACCTTGCGCCCGAACCAGGATCGGACGTTGAAGATCTGGGCCGTCCTGGCCAAGCCCTGTTTGAGCCGCTCCACCCAACCTGAGATCGCCATGCTGTTCCTGGGGCCAAACCGTCTGGAGAGGAATCACGGCCAGCGCCCGTTCGAGCGAACGCCAGGCCGTGCTTGGGATTACGCGATCGGTCGTCACCCAGCCGAGGGGGGTGGGGGCGGCTCCTGGGATTGCTGTTCCTGGAGGATCCGGTCGAGGATGCCATTGACGAACCGGCTCGACTGGGCCGTGCTGTAACGCTTGGCGAGCTCGAGGGCTTCGTTGATCGCGACCTTGGCCGGGGTCTCGGGGCGAAACATCATCTCGAAGACGCCGAGCCGCATGATATTGCGATCAATGGCCGCCATCCGGTCGATCCGCCAATTCTCGGCGGCCTTGGAAATCAGGGCGTCGATTCGCGGGAGGTTTTCACGAACGCCCCGGGTCAGCCCCTCGCTGAATTCCCGGAGCTCGCGGTCGCCCAGCAGCCGACGGTCGATAAAGGTCTGAATCTGCTCGGGCTTGAAGCCACTATTCTGTTCGATCTGATAAAGAACCTGAAGGGCGACCTCGCGGGCTCGGGATCGTCGCGTGATCATGAAACGGCCTCACCCTCCCAAAGTCCGCGAGTCCCGGCGATCGGGTCGCTGTCGCCAATCGGCGCTTCTTGTATGCTTCAGCGAAATCGATCATACGCGAAGGCGGCGCGGAACGAAAAGAGAGCTATCGACGGCGCGGGGGTCGACGCATGAACGGCCGTGAGCAAACCCAGGTTTCTTGGCGGAATCGCCGGCTCGCCGCGTGGGCACGCGCTCTGGCGGCCACGATCCTCGTCTTGCTCTTGCTCGTGATCGGCCGGCTCCAGCCCCTGGGCTCGCCACGGGCCTTTCAAGGGCGGTTGGCGGCGGGCGCTCTCTCGATCTTGCTCGTCGCCTATCCCATCACGGCGGTCGGGGCGGCCTTGGGACTTGCTCTTTTCACCGCGAACCTGATCATTCATCGTCATCGGCCGCGTTCCCCATGGGTCGCGCGGGGGCTCTTGCTCTGCGGGTCGCTCGCGATCGGGATCGTCGCGGCCGAGACCGCCGGCAGCGCCTGGCTGGGCTTTCGCCATCGCATGCCCTCGGTTCCTAGCCGGTTTCCCGAATCCAGGCCCGGCGACCCCGTCGAAATCGTGGTCATTGGCGGCTCGAGCGCCCTGGGCGCGCCCTATGAAGACTGGCTCTCCGTCGCCAGGATCGTCGCTCACGCCCTCAAGCGGGCCATCCCCACCCGCGATTTCCATGTCAACATGCTCGCCGAAAAAGGGGCCTCGCTCGAAATGACCCACCAAAAACTGGCGACCCTCGAGCGGAAGCCCGACATTATGATCATTTATTCAGGCCACAACGAGTTCCTGGCCCGGTTTTCATTGGAAAATCAGACGATCTATTACGACGACGAGCGCCCCGCCGCCCGCGCCTGGGGCATGCTCGAGCAGGCGGCCCGGATTTCGGCCGTCGTTCGCCTGGCGCGGGAAAACCTCGAGAAAGAGCGAGTCGGGCTCGTCCCCAGCCGCGCGCTTGGGACCGTCGAGCGGACCATCGGCCGACCCGCCGCCTCGGCCGCCGAGACCCAGGCGGTCTTCGCCGATTTCGCCGCCCGACTCGAGGCGATCACCTCGATGTGCGAGCGAATCGGGTGCCTGCCGATCCTGGTCATTCCCCCGGGAAACGACTCCGCCGATCCCAACCAATCGTATGCCGGCCCACGGACTCTTCACCACGATCGCAAGGCCCTCTTTAATCGCCTGTTCGACGCGAAACGGTTGGAAGCCCGCGCGCCCGAGGCGATCGCCGCCTACGAGGCCATTCTCGATGACCAGCCCACGCTGGCCGTCGCCCATTATCGGCTGGCGCGATTGCTCGATCGATCGGGGGCGGTTTCCGCGGCGATCCGCCATTATATCCTCGCGCGCGATCACGATGGATTGCCGCTCCGATGCGTCTCGACCCTTGAGGAGAGCCATCGAGCCGTCGCGCTTCGCCACGGGGACCAGGCGATCTTGATCGACGGTCCAAGACTGTTTCGCGCGGCCGGCACCCGCGGCGTGATTGATCAATCACTGGTGCATGATCTGGTTCATCCGACGCTCAAGGGCCAGACGATCCTGGCCAGGGCGATCCTGGACGAGCTCAAGCGGCGAAGGGCCTGGGGTTGGCCCGACGACACCCCCGTCGATGGGCTTGAACCCTGGCGGATCGAGCGTGAATTTGGCATCGATGGCGCGGTCTGGGCAACGGTTTGCCGGCGGGTGGCCGCGCAGTACGAGATGATCGAGTTCCTGACCGTCGACCCCCTCGAGCGGAACGCCTGGCGAGACCGGTTCCTGGCGGCGGCGGCTCGGCTCAAGGAGGGGGCTTTCCCTCGAGACCTCGGCCTGCCCGGCGTCGGGGTCGAGGAGCCGACCACGCCGACCGGGCAATCGTTCCCAGGTGGACAATGACGGCCAAGCGGGGAAATCGGCTCATCGCGAGCGCCAGGGATGGCCGATCTAATCCCTACGCGAACCTGGACGCCGACGGAATCGGTACTGGCTCGGAAAGGATTTTGAGCATGGCGAGGATCCGCAATCTCCTGGTCGCGACCCTGCTGGGCATGGGATCGACCGGATGTTCGTATGAGCATTTATCGATTTTCCACTGCTCGGAATGCGACAATTTTCCGTTGCCGGGGGCGATGTCGACCTCGATGATGCCGGGGACCTACACGGGCCCTCCTTCTCGGGATTATTACGGCACTTCCGAGCCCATGACGGCAACCACGCCGGGGCCTGACGGCGGTGAATTGGCACCCGTCCCGACCGAGACCGCCCCCCCCGCTCCCGTCGTGACCCCCACTCCTCCAGTCCCGAGCGCGCCTCCAGGCTCGTGAGCCCTGGGCCTTTTATCTTGCTCGCGTTTGATCAAGGAGAGATCGACATGCGCGGAATCGCACGGGCTTGCGTCGTTGCCCTGCTCGTGATCGTCGGCTTGAGCGCGGTCGGCTGTATCCATACCTGGACACAGACCTACCACGATTATCCCCCCGAAGCCTACACCAACCCTCCTCACTCGCGCACCATGGGGAACCCCGCCGACAATTGAACGCCCAACGCGGGTCATTTCCTCGGAAGTTGGCCCAGTAATTGCTTGATCGCCATCCGCAGCTCGCTGACCGACTGATATCGGTCCTCGGGCTCTTTTCTCAGACATCGCTGAACGATCGCGTCGACGGATTTGGCGTATCGCGAGTAACGATGCGCGATCGAGGGAATGACCGACGGGGGTGGGCGCAGGGTGTGCTGATCGTCGAGCGATTCCATCGACCGCCCCTTGAACGGCAATGAGCCAGTGAGCATCTCGAACAAGACCACTCCAAACGCGTAAATGTCGCCCCGAACATCGACCGAACGTGGGTCGCGAAATTGTTCGGGTGCCATGTAGGCCCCGGTTCCCAGGCGCGCGCCGGTTCTCGTCAGCCTGGGGTCAAAGGTCTCGTAAGGTGAGTGATAGTCGGTGGTTTCGCGCTCAATCGTGGTGTTGTCGGCCGCGCCGATCGGGGCCCCGTCAAGGGGAATCGCGTCCCATTTCGAGTTTGAGTCGCGGTGGGGCGGGGGAGTTCGTCGGGGCCGTGGCTCGCCGTTTGAGGATGGTCCCACCGGGGTGGTTTTCGAGGACGGCGTGGGGGGCGCGGACCGTTTACTGTCCGGCGAGGGCGTGGTGGCCGCGGGAGGATCGACCCGCGCTGACGGGGGCCGATCGCGGGGGTCGGTGAAGATGATTTGCTGCCGGGTCGTCGGCTCTGAAAGCGGGATCGAGCCGTCGGCCAGGGCTGGGCGCACCGCGACCATCTCCTCGCAGACCCGCGCCAGCCCAAAGTCGGTGATCTTGAGCACGCCCCCCTCGGTGACCATCAAATTGCCCGGCTTGACGTCTCGGTGGCAGTGTAGTCCTTGCCGGACGGCATGCTCGAGACCCAGGCAAAACTGATACCCAAAACGAAGCGAGCAAAGGAGATCGAGCCGGGGCGTGCCGATCCAGCGGTTGAGATCCCCCCCCTGGATCAACTCGAGGACGACGTAGGGGTGGTCCTCGATGATTTCGACCGAATACGCTCGGACGACATGGGGATGCTCGCCGAGCTGAACCCAGAGCCGGCATTCGGTCGCGAACCGGCTGACCCGGATCTTGCTGCGCAAGAGCTCCCCGCGCAAGGTTTTCAGGGCTAGCACTTTGTGGCTTGTCTGCGCGAGGTGGTCATTGACCACGTAGACGAGGCTCATGCCCCCTTCGTGGACGTGAAAGACCTGAAATCGACCGCCAATCCAGTCACCCACCGAGAAGGCGCCCGTCATCGACGGTCTCCTCCTTCCGCTGGAACCTGCCGTGGGGCGTACTCACGATTCGCCTGGAGGGATGGCGCAAGACGCCGCGGCGATCCTTGGACCTCGCACATGTTCCAGTATACGGTCATCGGCTCGTGTCGGTCCAAGATCTCGCGGTCGAATCCCGGATTTTCGTCATGGGCATGATCCGGGTCGGTCGAGGGGGGCTGCCTGAAGGGCATTCCCAGCCGATGAGGGGTTATGGTAGGTTCGCGGGCGTGCGAAACGTCTTCGCGAGCCCCCTCGCGAGCTTGCGATGGGCGTTGTCAGTCCCATCGGAACAAGCCGCCGGTTCGGCCGTCGGCATGGGAGACACACAAGGAGCGAACCCCGTATGATGATCGAAATTTCCCGTATCGTGACGACCCGAAACGTCTTGGCCGTCGCCTTGACGGCGTGCGTCTGCGCGTCCTTCACGGCGGCCAGCCTGGGACAAGACGCAAAGGACAAGAAAATGACCAAGACCGAAAGTGGACTCCAGTACCTCGACGAGAAGGTCGGCACCGGCGAATCGCCCAAGACCGGCCAGACCTGCGTCATGCACTACACCGGCTGGCTCTGGGAAGACGGCAAGAAGGGCAAGAAATTCGACAGTTCGGTCGATCGCGGCCAGCCGTTCGAGTTTCACATTGGCGAGCGTGAAGTCATTGGCGGCTGGGACGAAGGGGTCTCGACCATGAAGCCTGGCGGCAAGCGCCAGCTCCTGATTCCCCCCGAACTGGGCTACGGCCGCCGCGGCGCGGGGGGGGTGATCCCGCCCAACGCCACCTTGCTGTTCGAGGTCGAGCTGATCAAGGTCAAGTAAATCCGCCCCGATTCGTCGGGTCTCGCGGTCGAACGGCGTCGGTCTCTCGGTTTTCGGCAAGGTCGCGGCCCTCTGGGGCCAGACTGAACCGATCGCCAAGGGACCGACGACCGGTCTTGCTCGAACCTTCATCAGAAAACAGGGACGGAACGGACTCCCCGAAGCCAATCGTTCGCGTTTCTCGCCTCCGCCCGGGCCATCGCCGTCGGCTCTCCTCATTCCAGAATCCCCGCGAGCCACGGGTCATGACTCGGGTTCCTGGGCGATGTTGATCCCAGGTTCCGCGCCCGCTCTCGAACGATCCTGGTGCATCCCGCGTAAAGCCTCGGCCTTCGCGAGGTGCTTCGTGATGATCGCGGTCGCGAGCATCTGGACCTCCGAGGCCGCGCGCAGGATCGAGTCGCCGGTCGCTCCCCGCGTGTAAAGGGGTGCGAGATTGCTGATCACACCGAGCATCCGCGTGCAGTGAAACAGATAGGTCTCGTCGATGGCCGGTTTGCCGAGATCGTCCTCCCGTCGGGGGCGGTAAAGCTCGGTGGTATAGTAAAGCTGGGTCACGTCGATGACATGGGCGAACTCGCGCAGTTCCTCGATGAACTTCAAGGCCTCCTTGCGTTTGATCCGGGCCTCCAGGGTCACGCAAAACCACAAGGCACCGGCGAGGAGGAACAGGAGATTGAAGCCCGTGTTGAGCGCGTCGAAGACATTGTTAATCGTGCCGAATTCCCACCTCGCGTGAATGTGCCTGGCGAGATACCACAGCCCCAGGACGACCAGGCTGATCGCCAGGGCGGATAAGGCCCGAATCGCGAGCAAGGGCCGGCGAGCTCGCCGACCGCGCTCCTCGGTCGCGACCGCGAGCGCGGCGAGCTCCTGGGCGAGCATGCACAGGTTGGTTCCCGGTAAGCGGAGCTTGATGTCCTCGGAGAAATTCCTCGCGGTCTCGATGATCTTGGCGGCATCGAGCCGATGTCTCGAATCTGGTCCGGCTCGCGGTCGCGACTCAAACACCTTGGGCATGCTCCGGCTGCGATTTCGATCGACCTGGCACGGGTCGTGGGCTGGTTTCGGCTCGGAAATCCGGGTTCAAGTTACCTTGTTTCGTACATTGAATAAAGCGCTCGCGGCTTACGCCAATATCAGGCGAGGATGGAGGCTTCGGCCCCTTGGGGTGGGTATCGGCGGGGGCCGAGAGGGGGACAGGCATCGTTTTGGGCTTACCCAAAAACCAGCCAGTCCCCGACTCTCCAAGGCGTGAAGTACCAGACCGACGCGCCGGCGAGTGAATTCCGGGTGGAACCAACAATCCCCGGGGATCTCATGGCACCTGAAGATTAAGCCGTGACAAAGCATTAGGCGTCGGGCTCGATCCCGAGTTCGCGGAGTTTGATTAAAAGTCGCTTCGCGCGCGCCTGCTCGGCGTTGGCACGATTTTGCTCGGAGTCGGCGCGACGACGTTCGATTTCGAGCAGCCGCTCATTTTCCTCGGCGCGACGATGTTCCTCGAATAGAAATGTATTTTCGCGCGCGAGGCCGGAGATGGGAAGCCCACGCGGCGAACGAGCGGCGATGCCTGGTGCCCAGGGAAAGCGTCGGCGTTGGCCAGGGGCGCGAGCGTGGGGGGTATCGCGAGCTTCTCGGGAAGGGCCTGTCGGCAAAAGTCGGGTCTGGCATTGCCTTTTTTCGAGGAATGGCGAAGATCGCGGTCACACACTGGGCGAGGCATCCAGCGCGAGGGAACGCGGAGGGTGTTGCGTCCGCGGGCGGCGGCCGAGAGTGGGTCGTGGTCATGGCGTGGTCTGGCGGGGAGTGGGTCTGGTTTTAGGACTGGGCTTGAACCTCAAGGGCGGCGTTTTCGCGGACGGGGTCAGGCAGGCAAGGAGGCGCATGCCGATGGCGCGCTGGTTCGTTGATCGACCGTCGCGACGAGGGATTCACTCGGTCAGTCTCAGGCGGGTCCTTCCCGAGGGGCGGTTCGTGGGTGCCCTCGACTGGAAGGTCACCGGCTGCACCGACGATCACCGGCGGCTTGAGCCCGGCCAGGTCTTTGTCGCGACTCGGCACGAGCACACGGGTTACGACGGGCATTCGTTCGTGGGCGAGGCGCTTGAGCGTGGCGCGGCCGGCGTGATTGTCGAGCGTCCTTCCGAGGCGGCGGGTCGGCTTCAGGTGGTGGTCAAGGACGGGTCGGTGGCGTTCGCGCGGATTTGCCAGGCGCTTGCCGGCGATCCCTCGCGGAAGCTGGCGGTGCTGGGTGTCGCGGGGCTCGCGGGGCGGACGTTGGCGGGGCTGTTTCTCCGCTCGATTCTCTCGGCCGCCGGTGAACGGGCGGGGCTGATCGGAGCCCTGGGATTTCACGATGGCTCGACCAGCCGGCCGCTCGGGGCTGGGTTCGAGCCCAAGGGAGACGCCCTTCGCCGTGGTGAGCGGATTCTCGGCCCTCGCGAGGGATTCTCGCCCTCGCCGGCGGCGGTTTCCGCTCTGCTGGCGGAACTGGCCGAGAATGGCTGCTCGGGGGGGATTCTGGAAGCACCCACCGAGGCCCTCGAACGCAAGGCCTTCACCGCGATCGACCTCCACGCCGTGCTCGTGACCGATGTCCAGGTGCCGCGGGGGTATCCAGCCGAGTGCGTGATCGATGAGCGCCGCTCGATGGCCCGGCTGATTCGTCAGGTCGTCCCCGGCGGCCTGGTGGTGGTCAATGCCGACGACGCCAACGCGGAGCTCTTGGGCGGCGTCAATCTGACCACCCGGCGGGTGGCGTTTTCCCTGGAATCGCCCGGATCGCGGCCTGACGTCGACGTCCATGCCCGCGTGACGCATCAGGACGCGGCGGGGATTCGCCTCGTGATCCAGGGCTTTGATCGGCCGGGGCTCGTGCATCTGCCGCTCATCGCTCCCCGAGCCGCCAGCGCCGCCGCCGCCGCGGCCGCTCTCGCCTGGGCGCTCGAGATCAAGCTCGACGCCGTCGTGACCGGGCTCGAGAGCGTCCGTTCGCTCGCCGGCTCGCTCGAACGTGTCGACCAGGGGCAGGATTTCGACGTCCGCGTCGACGCCGCCACCACCCCGGACGCCCTTCGGGAAGCCCTGACCACCCTCAGAGCCGTCGCCCCGGGGCGCGTCCATTGCGTCTTCGCCTCCGAGGGAGGGGGTGATCGCCTGGAACGCAGGGCCCTCGCCGACGCCGTCGAATCCCACGCCGACCGTGTCATCATCACCACCAGCAATCCCCGCCACGAGGATCCCAACCAGATCCTCGACGACCTCCTCGCCGGGTTCCACCACCCCGGAAAGGTCCGCGTCGAGCCCGATCGCCAGACCGCCATCGAATCCACCCTCGCCCATGCTCAACCCGGCGACGTCGTCTTGATCGCCGGCAAAGGTCGCCAGGCTTATCAGATCTTCGCGAACCGCGTGGTCCCCTTTGATGACCATGTCGTCGTTAACGAGTGGCTCCGGGGCCATCGCCGGCCGGAGAAAACGCAACGATCCGCGTGAGAAACGCGAACAATTGGTCGTCGAAGGGCGTCACTTAGAGGGTTAAACCCCGCCAGTTGCCGTGAATTCACGGCGAGGGACGTTCTCCCGAGGTGATTCCCAGCCGCGTCGCACAGGCCCGCTTTTTTTCCCATGCTGAACTAGAATGGAGTGGATTCTGGAGGCCGCGAGGAGCGCGCGATGACCATGATCATGCTGAAAGACCCACAACTTGACCGTCCGGAGGCGCGGGGGCGTCGGGAGCCGGCTCTTGAGCCCGACCCGGCGATCTTGTGCGCGAGGCTGCGCGAGCTGGCGTTCGAGGCGCACCAGGCGGTTCGCGCGCGTGACGCCACGGGCCGGTCGGATTTCGAGGACCTTCACGAGCGCATGGCGAGCCTGCGGTCGAGCCTCCACGCCCAGCGCCTGGACTCGCTGGCCGGGTATGTGAGCGCGCTTGAGCGAACGCTGTGCTGATCGGCGATTCCTGGAGTTTGATCGGGAATCGTGATCCTCGGCCGATCCCTCTACCCAGACCGGCGGGGGCTTGGTAGGAATGGTATCAGGGAAGACATCCACGGTGCCTGGCGGGCTCGAACATCGACAATCAAGGATCGAGAATACGGGGATGGTTGGCCTGTCTGGTGGTCGCGCTCATCGCGTCCGTGGGTGTGCGCGTGCCGGTGGCTCGGGCGCAGGCCGACGGCGCGAGCGTCACCGGCCGGGCCCTTGATTCGCCTTCGTCCGAGGGGGCGCGGGGGGACTCTCGGGAGTCGTTTTTGTCGTGGATGGCGCGCGCGTCGGGGCCGATCGGGTATGTGATCGCGCTGATGTCGTTTTATCTGATCGCGCTCGTGGCCTGGATGGCGATCCATTACCGTGTCGGGGTCGCGATTCCGCCGGCGCTTGAGAGCGACCTTGGCGATCTGCTCGATCAGGCGCGTTATCAGGAGGCCTATCATCGCCTGGGCGAGGACCCGTCGCTCTTGGCTCGGGTGCTCATGGCTGGGGTTCGCAAGCTGCCTCTGGGGCTCTCGAAGGCCAAGCGGGCGCTTGAGCTCGCCAGCGAGGACGCGGTGATGGAGATGGAGCACCGTACCACCTATCTCGCGACGGTGGGGACGCTGGGGCCGATGATCGGGCTGGTGGGGACGGTCTATGGAATGATCATGGCCTTTCGCGTGATCGCGACCGAGGGGTCATCGCCACAGGCGAACCAGCTTGCCTCGGGAATCTCGACGGCGCTTTTCGCGACCCTTGAGGGGATCGCGATCTCGATCCCGGCGATTTACTTTCATTCGCTGTTTCGCAACCGGATCGCGCGGCTTTCGCTTCAGGTTGAGATGGCGGCCGAGCCCCTGCTTGAGCGATTCGCGCCTGGGATTCAGCGGCTCTCGGCCGGCTCGGGTCCAGGCGCGCCTGGGCCTGGGGCCGCGCATCCGCATCCTTTCGCCGTGAGCGCGGCCCTGGCCGCGTCGTCGGGTTCGCCTGGGGGTGGTCAGGGTCGGCCAGCCTTACCCCCCGTCGATCCGCCCGAAGCCTAAACCAGCCGGGGGAGCTCGCCATGCCTCGACGGCAAACCACCTCGAGCGTTCTCTCGCCGAATCTCACGCCGCTCCTGGACATGGTGCTGCAGCTCATCACGTTTTTCATGATGCTGGTTCACTTTGGATCCAGGCTCGAGGGGGCGAATCGAACGATCCGGCTACCGCTGGCGCCGGCGTCGCTGCCAGGCTCGGAGCTGGCCCTGGACCGGATGAGCGTCGGGATCGACGCCCAGGGGCGACTGCTCGACGCCGATCAGCGCCCGCTCGACGAGAACGCCGCCGCCCTGTGGTGGGATGTCGAGGCCAAGGCCCGTCGACGAGGGCTCGAGACCCTCAAGCACACGGCCGCCGGCGATGATTCGCTGCCGACGCTGGTGATTCTGCGCGCGGACCGAGACGCCTCGTATGGGGCCGTCCGGCGGGCGCTCGCTCAGGCCCAGGACCGGGGATTCGCCCATTTTAGCCTGGTCGTGCTCAGGAGCCGCCAACCATGACCAGGCCCACCGCGCCCGACCCCCTCAAGGTCGACCAGACCCGCGCCCGGGCGAGGCGCGGGCGGCTTCAGAATGAGCAAGAGGTCATGTTTCCGGTCACTCCGATGCTGGACATGGCGTTTCAGCTCCTGGCGTTCTTCATCCTGACGTTCAAGGCTCCGACGGCCGAGACGCATCTGGACCTGGACCTGCCGGCGACACCGGCCGCGCTCCCCGCCGCGGCCAAGGGTCAGGCCCGCGCGAAGCCCCCGCGAGCCGCCGATTCCGACCTCGAAAACGACCTCCTCGTCCGCGCCCAGGCCGACGATCTGGGCGAGCTCAAGACCTTACGCCTGGGCGAGGCCGTCTTGCCGGATCTCGAGACCCTCGGCAAGCGGCTTACCCAGTATGTCGGGCTGCTGGAAAACAAGCCGCTCCGCGTGCGGTTGGTGGCCGACGACACCCTGCGATACGAATCGGCCGCCCAGATCATCGCCGTCTGCCAGACCGCCGGAGTGACCACCATTCGCCTCAACCAGCCAGGGGCCGTCCCCGATTTCCGCGGACCCTCCCTGCCAGGCCTGAACGTTCCGTGAAAGGACCATCCATGCGTGGCCTGGATCGATACGGAGCCAGGAGGGCGTCCCCCTGGATCCTGATTCTCGCGACGGTTCCGGCCTGTTTCGCCCAGGATCGTACGGGTCCGCTGGATCTGACCGACTTGCCGGCCTTGAGAGCGGCTCTCGAGGACCGGCCGGTGAGCGTGCCGCCGGTGATCGCGAGCTTTCACGATCTCTGGGACGATCCCAAGGCGTTCATGGGCCGGCCGGTCATCGTTGAGGGGCGGGTGGTCCGGCTGTTTCATCAGGGGCCGGTGGGCGAGTTCCCGGCGATGGTCGAGATCTGGCTGGCGACGCCGGCTGGCGATGTCCTGTGCGCGACCTGTCCCGAGCACACCCCGACCGACCCCAATGACACGCCGATACCCAAGATCGGCCAACAGGTTGAGTTTATCGGGACCTGTTTTCGTAAGATCGCCTATTCCGCGCGTGACGGCTCGCGATTGGCCCCGCTGGTGGTCGGTTCGCGAGCGCCCAGGGTGTTCCAGGATCACCCGCCCGACTTGGCGACGGACGATTCGTCGCGGTTCCCGTCGGTCTGGACGTCGCGGGGATTTTGGGTCGTCCTGATGATTTCGGTGGTGGCCTGTCTGGCGGCCTGGTGGCGACAAAAGGCCGCCTGGTCGAGCCGGAAATTCGGAATCAGACGCGACATCGAGCCGGATCCGCCGATAGAATTTGTCGAGGGCAGGGGGGACGCTGGTCAGACAGAGGCATGATCCCATGGCGCGGTCGGCCGAGGAAACCTGGTTGGGGCGGACGCCACTGACGGATCCCTGGGCGATCCTGACCTCGGGGGTGTTTCACGCGGGGCTCTTGATCGTGGGCTCGCTGCTGGCGTTTGGAGCGGCCCTGCCGGGTGCCTTTCGGGGTCCGAAGGCGCTCCATGCCGAGCTCGATCGCCAGCCGGTCGATAATCGTGCGGTCGTCCCCCCTCATGCCGGCGAGGGAGGGGGAGGCGCGGGCGAAATGGGGGGGACCAGCCGCCTGCCCAAGACCCAGGCCGACCATGACAGCCCCCAGGGGGCGACCCGCGACCCCCTGGCCGAGAGCCTGCTGACCGAGATCTTGCCCCAATCAACCCCACTCGCCAGCAATCCGGCCGATCTCTCGCTCCCCGGTCCCTCGGCCATCGGCCAGGGGCTGATCCCCGGCTCGGGCGCGGGGGGAGGAGGAGGTGCCGGCGGGGGCTCAGCCAAGGGATCCGGACCAGGAATCGGACCCGGTACCCAGTTTTTCGGGGCCCGCGACCATGCGCATTCGTTTGCCTATGTCATCGATTGTTCGGGGAGCATGGAGACGCGAAGCGCCCTCACCGTGGCCAAGCGCGAGCTCATGGCCTCGGTCGGCCAGCTCCCTCCGGACGCCGCTTTTGGTGTGATCTTTTACAATCTCGAGCCCTGGATGATGGGCGATCCTCAGGGGCGGAAGGGGCTCATGGCGGCGACCCGCGCGAACAAGGGGTGGGTTGAAAGCCAGCTCTCGCGGATCAAGGCCGATGGCGGGACCGATCATATGCGGGCTCTCTCTCGGGCACTCGAGCTCAAGCCCGAGGTGATCTTTTTCCTGACCGACGCCGACATGATGAGCACCTCCGACGTCAACAGCGTCCTGAGCAAGGTCGGCTCGACGCGGATCCAGGCGATCGAGTTTGGCTATGGGGTGAATCTGGGGGAGCCGACCCCCTTGGCCCGGCTCGCCACGACGACGGGGGGGGCCTATCTTTACATTGATGTCAGCAAGTTTCCCCGCGTGGCCGGGGGTTTGTAAGGGCGGCCCTGGCGTCCTCTTCGCGGTGAATTTCAGTCTAGACCCTTCCCGAACGCCGCGTGGTGGTGTTTAATCGTGCTTCAACTGTGTCAGTCCAGTCCGAGGGTATCGTCTTCCGAGCGGCTCGTGGCGGCGATTCGAACCGACCGCGGGCCGCGCTGCCTTTCATGAATTCTTACTTTCGATTGATCGCCCCGAAGGGAAGTCCGTGCGAACTTCCTTGCGTGGCCGTCGCGCCATTCGCCGGTCGCCGATGACGGGGAAATCGCGCGAGCATCGAAAGGACCCGTGAAAGCGCGACGATCGGGCGTGGCGTCGGGGGTTCAAAGCCGCCGATCGATCACGAGGCCGAGGTCGCGTCCGCTGTCGACATCTTGAGCTCAGGAGAACCCGACCATGCGACGAGGGAG
>JAKBAP010000072.1 GCA_021808995.1 Planctomycetota bacterium
GATCACGTCGATCACGTTGTCGTTGATCATGATCGGGCTCACGAACCGGGGCCCACTGCCCGTGGTGGGAGCGGCATCGAAAAGCCGGTCGTCGATGATCACATCGCCCGAGATCGCGCGAATGCCAGCGGCATGGACCTCGCGAGCCAGGTGGTCGAGACCAGCCAGCGGGTCCGGGGCGGTGATTTTGCTGTAGAGATTTCCGCCCGCGTAGGTATGGTCGTCGTCCTCGAAGGCGATCGAGCCGTCGAGCCCGGTCCGCCCACCCATGCAGAGGTCTCCGCTCGCGATCAAGATCAGGTCCCCGTGCAACCGGCCGGCCGCGTCGACCGAACCCTTTCTCACAAGGGGCGTGTGAAACCGGTGATCCGCGCCGAACTCGACCAGGGCGGCGGCGGTAGTGAAGAGCTTGGTGACCGAGGCCGGGGCGAAGAGCAGGTCGGGATTGCGCTCATAGACCGGCTTCCCGCTCTTGGCGTCGACCACTAGCAGTCCCCAGTGGGCATGCTCGAATCCCGGGCTCGACATCACGCCCTCGAGCCGACCGGCCAGGTTGGCCGGGGATTGACCCGTCGCGTCCTGGCCCCGGGCCGCCCCTGGACCGCCTGACACCAGAACCACCAGGACCGCGATGCCGGCGCGCGACAATCGCCCAGCTCCGTCGTTCCGCCGTTCCCGTCGTCGCATCGCGGATCTCCCTAGTTCACGGCCCTTTGCCTTCGCCAGGTTGGCGACATATTCGGGCGGGCCGCGCGTCACGGCCTCGTTGAGAATCGCCAACCATTTGGGCCAAAGGTACGATGGCGTGCAACCAAGGATAAACCGATCCGCGTCCGGGATCGAGAGCCGGTCGATGATTTTGACAAACCCCTCGAGATTCAGACGAAAGCCAGGCGGACAGGCCGCCGGGCGGGTGCCCGCGAATCCACGGTTTTCGCCGTGTTTTTCCCGTGTGGTTGGTTGACAGTGATGTCCGTCACGTCCACAATCCCTACATGCTGAATGAAGGGTGTAGTCGATCCACGCGGTTGGTTTTGGGGAGATGAAGGCATGGCCGAGGGAGGGATGAGCTTGCCGGTGATCCGGCAGTTTGGTGAAACCACGCGGCGGGATTCGTGGTGGTTGCAGCCCGTGGTGGTCTTCCTGGGATTCTCGGCCTTCATCGTGTACGCCACTTGGGCCGCCTTCCAGGCGAAATACTATACGTACGGGCCCTATCTCTCGCCGTTTTACTCGCCGGAGCTGTTTGGGCCGTCGGAGCACAGTTGGTTTGGGCCGCAGCCTTCCTGGTGGCCGGGCTGGCTGCCATTCTCGCCGGCGTTTTTCATCTTGTGGGCACCGGGGGGATTTCGCTTTACCTGCTACTACTATCGCGGTGCCTATTACAAGGCGTTCTGGGCCGACCCTCCGGCATGCGCGGTTGGCGAGCCGCGAAAGAGCTACTGGGGCGAGCGCGGCTTCCCCCTGGTCTTTCAGAACGTGCATCGCTTTTTCCTCTACGTGGCGCTCTTGTTCCTGGTCTTGCTGGCGCACGACGTTTACAAGGCGCTTTGGTTCAAGGACGAGGCGACCGGTGTCGTCTCCTTTGGGGTGGGAGTTGGCACCCTGGTGCTGGCCGTGAACGTCGTTTTGTTGAGTGGGTATGCGATGGGGTGCCATTCCTTACGGCATCTGGTGGGTGGGGGACTCGATCAATTGGCGGGAAGACCGGCCCGGCGCCGCGCGTATGACTGTGTGAGCTGCCTGAACCGAGGGCACATGCTCTGGGCCTGGTGCAGTCTCCTTGGGGTCGCGTTCAGCGATCTCTACGTGCGGCTTTGCGCGATGGGCGTCTGGTCCGACTGGAGGATTATCTGAGCGTGACTGAGTACCAGACGCACGAGCACGACGTTTTGATCATTGGTGCCGGCGGTGCCGGCCTTCGTGCCGCGATTGAAGCATCCGCCGCCGGGGTCTCGGTCGGCCTGGTGTGCAAGTCGCTCTTGGGCAAGGCACACACCGTCATGGCCGAAGGGGGCATCGCCGCCGCCCTCTCCAATACCGACGAACGCGACAACTGGCGGGTCCATTTCGCCGATACCATGCGGGGTGGACAGTATGTTAACAACTGGCGCATGGCCCAGCTCCACGCCCAGGAAGCACCCGACCGGGTCCGCGAGCTCGAGGCATGGGGCGCGGTCTTTGATCGCACGCCCGACGGGCGGATCCTTCAGCGCAATTTTGGCGGGCACCGCTATCCGCGGCTCGCGCACGTCGGCGACCGGACTGGGCTTGAGCTCATCCGCACCTTGCAGGATCACGGCATCCACAAGGGGATCGATGTCTACATGGAATGCACCGTCGTCCGCTTGCTCAAGGATGGCGACCGGGTGGCTGGGGCGCTTGCGTTTTATCGCGACCATGGCCGCTTTGTCGTGTTCAAGGCCAAGGCGGTCGTGCTCGCGACTGGTGGCATTGGAAAGGCTTACAAGATCACCAGCAATAGCTGGGAAGGGACCGGCGACGGCCATGCCCTGGCCTACGACGCCGGGGCCGAGCTTCAAGACATGGAGTTCATCCAGTTTCACCCGACCGGGATGATCTGGCCCCCCAGCGTGCGGGGTATTCTGGTGACCGAGGGAGTGCGCGGCGAGGGGGGGATCCTGCTCAACAACAAGGGCGAGCAGTTCATGTACAACGACATCCCCCCGCTCTATGTCAACCAAACCGCCAAGACACCCGAGGAAGGCTGGCGCTATTGCCAGGGCGATCGCGACGCCAACCGCCCCGCCGAGCTCTTGACCCGCGACCACGTGGCCCGGTGCATCATGCGCGAGGTCCGATCGGGGCGTGGCAGCCCCCACGGGGGCGTGTTCCTGGACATCTCATGGATCAAGACCAAGCTCCCTAACGCGCCTGAGCACATCAAGCGTAAGCTCCCGAGCATGTATCATCAGTTCAAGGAACTGGGGGACATCGACATCACCAAGGAGCCCATGGAAGTCGGCCCCACGACCCATTACGTGATGGGGGGCGTGCGAGTCGACAGCGAAACCCAGATGTCGCGGGTGCCGGGGCTCTTCGCCTGTGGAGAGTGCGCGGTCGGGATCAATGGGGCCAATCGACTCGGTGGCAATTCGCTCTCCGACCTGCTCGTCTTTGGCAAACGGGCCGGAGAATACGCCGGTCAGTATGCCCGCCAACAGGGCCCGACCCAGCTCGACGCCGGCCAAGTCCAGGACGCCGTCCGATGGGCGCTCGCGCCCTTTGAACGGGATGGGTCCGAAGGACCGTTCCAGATCCAGCAAGAGCTTCAAGAGCTCATGCAGAATCTGGTGGGGATTGTGCGTCGGGAGGACGAAATGGAGCGTGCTCTCGTGGGGCTGGCCGCCCTGCGTGAGCGGGCCTCCCGCGCGACCGTCACGGGAAACCGCGACTACAATCCGGGCTGGCACACCGCGCTTGACCTTCACAATCTGCTCACGGTTTCCGAGGCGGTCACCCGCGCGGCCCTCGCCCGCAAGGAAAGCCGCGGGGGCCATTTCCGCGACGATTACCCCGATAAGGATCCCCGGTTCGGCACCTTCAACCACGTGGTGAGCAAGAGACCCGACGACGAGATGCGATTGGAACAGGCGACCATCCCGGAGATGCCCGCCGAGCTCAAGCAAATTATCGAGGAGATGAAGTGATGGCGACCCTGGAAATGGCCCCTCCGGCCGAGAAGACCGCCAGCACCTCCAAAACGGCGACTCTGCGAATCTGGCGCGGCGACGTGAACGGGGGCAAGTTCGCGGACTACGTGACCCCGGTCTCCGAGGGGATGGTTGTTCTCGATGCCGTGCACCGGGTCCAGGCTGAACAGGCTAATGATCTCGCCGTGCGCTGGAATTGCAAGGCCGGCAAGTGCGGCTCGTGCTCGGCGGAAATCAATGGCAAGCCCTCCCTCATGTGCATGACGCAGCTCTCGCACCTGCCGCTGGAGCAGCCCGTCATCCTTGAGCCCATGCGGGCCTTCCCCTCGATCAAGGACCTCGTCACCGACGTTTCGTGGAATTTCAAGGTCAAGAAGCGAATCAAGCCCTTCCAGCCTCGCCCTCCCGACGCGCCCGACGGCACTTGGCGGATGTCGCAGGGGGACGTCGACCGGGTTCAGGAGTTCCGCAAGTGCATCGAGTGCTTCCTGTGCCAGGACGTCTGTCATATCTTGCGCGATCACCAGATGCACGACGAATTCATCGGACCTCGGTTCCTGGTCCATGTGGCGGGGCTTGAAATGCACCCGCTCGACACCGCCGACCGGCTCAAGGAGCTCAAGGAAGCCCACGGCGTCGGCCTCTGCAATATCACCAAGTGCTGCACCAAGGTCTGCCCCGAACATATCAAAATCACCGACAACGCCATTATCCCCCTCAAGGAGCGTGTCGTCGACGAGTTTTACGACCCCGTCCTCCGCGTGCTGCGCGTCCTCGGCTTGCGGGGCAAAAGCTAGGTCACCAGGGACCAGACGCACGCGTCCAGGAGGTCTCGGCTTGGGGCATGGTGTTCCTGCCACCAGCCCCTTCGCGGTCCTGGACAGATTCTCTCGAGCCGCTTGAGCGCGAAAAAAAACGCGGCCTCTTGGGCCGCGATGTGTCGGTCGGGTCGTGTTCGATCGATCACTTACCGGGCAAGCTGAAGCCGCGACGCCGCGACAAATCCACTCACCAGCCGACGCCCAACGGCCCGAACCGGGCTGCCATGGCAGAGATTCTCGCTGAGATCCTCGAGCCAGTACCGATCGGGAACCAAGGAAGCCTCGGCCTCGACAATCACCAGATCCTTGGGCCGACCCAACGGGGCGACCTGGAGAACCAAACGATCCCCGACCGTCGATGAGGAGGGGGCGGACTCAATCCAGGAATCCACGATTTCCCCGCTGACGACTAGCTCGTTTTCCATCTCATGACCCCTCTCTACTCCCACCCCATCGGGAACCAAGTCAGCTCCCGATCCGTGCCCTGATTCAGGCTTTGCTACATGCATCATAGCAGACAGTAACAGGTGAGTCAATGGTTTTTCGCGGTTTTCTTTCGCGATCCTTGATCGTAATGGAATCGAGCCGACTCTCAAGGAATCCCATGGCAACGCCACCAAGAGGATTCGCGAAACGGATTGCGATCACGGATCAGGAAGCCTACGATTTCCCTCGCGAGCGAAATCGTGATTGGCCTCAACCAGTCTTTATGATTTCTTGATAATGGAGCGGAGCCGGCAAGTCAAGATCGTGATGGCTTGGATGCGCCGGATTTTGAGCAGGTTGGTCGGGATTGTTTGCGAGAGGGGGCCTTGGATGGCGTCGGTTGAGATTCTGGACCAGGGCGGGCGCGCGGTCTATCACCTGTTTGACGAGTCGAGTGGCGCTTCCGCGAGGGTGCTACCATCGTATGGATTCAATCTGTTCGATCTCAGGCTGCCGATCGACGGAGTGAGCACGCCCATGATATCGGCGGCCGCGGACTTCGCGGAGAATCCGAGCCACCCGGCGCGAAGTGGCGTGCCGATCTTGTTTCCCTATCCCAACCGGGTTCGGGCGGGTCGATTTCGGTTTGGCGATCGAGACTATTCCCTGCCGATCACGAACGGTCCCAACGCGATTCACGGCTTCGCGCTTGAGGCGAATTGGGACGTGATCGATCAACGGGAAGGGCCGGAGGGAGCGTTTGTCACGGGACGATTCCAGATCTCGAAGCAGGCCCCCGAGCGACTGGGCTCGTGGCCCGCGGACGCCGTGCTCATCGTCCGATACGGGCTCTCGGGGCACCGGCTGACCATGGAGGTGACGGTCACCAACCCGTCCTCGACCGCGCTACCGTATGGCTTTGGCATCCATCCGTATTTCTTCCTGCCCTTCGCCCCGGAGGGCGATCCCCGCCAAACCCAGGTGATGATGCCCGCGTCCACCTACTGGGTGCTCGAGGATTTCTTGCCAACAGGCGAAATTCGACCCGTCGACGCCCCCCTCGACTTTCGCGCGGGACAACCCCGGCTGGGACTTGAGCTCGATGACGTGCTCTCGGGGCTCTCTTACGACGAGGGAGAATGGGGGGTTTGCAGGTTGATCGACCGGGCCAGGTCCGCGGAGTTACGGATCGGCTTCGATCGTGGTTTCCGCGAGCTGGTGGCGTTCACGCCCAAGGGGCGTGACAATGTCATCGCGATCGAGCCCTACACCCAGACCACCGACGCGATCAATTTGCAGCGCCGGGGCGTCGCGGCGGGCCTGCGAGTGGTTTCGGCCGGTCAGTCCGACCACTTGCGGATCTTTTTCGAGTCGACGGGCTGACAAGGGTTTGCGCGCGAAACCGGCTGGCCTCGAGTTGACACCGGTCGACGCGGACTAGAATAAGAAGGTGCGAGGTCCCGCCGACCACGGCGGTGTCGAAGAGTCAGAATGCGATCAAGAGAGCGCGTAGGGCCGCGAATCACTCCTCGGTCAGCGCGATGTTCTCGGGTCGGTCGTCGACTGGGGGGTTCGTCTCATGCTGGCGGTAAGAGGGTCGCTCATGGCGCGAGGTGGTCGGGAGAGCGAAAACACTCTGGGCAGCTTGCGACTCGACTTGCTGCGGCAGGCCGCCGAGCTCTATCTCACCCACGCCTATGCGGGCCGACCGGTCCCGGAGGCGGTCTCGCGACGGCTGACATGGCCCGAGAACCTCCCCGCCGAGGAATTACTCGCGGGCCCTCCCTTCGAGCGCGCCGGCACCGACGCGGGTCGCGTGGCCGCCATTTACGCCCTCCGTCTGGGCAACGGACGATACCCCCACATGAAGCTCCAGATCCAGCCCTGGCCCAACGACGCCGGCTTCATGCTTTCGGTCAATACCCACGACCAGGTCTCGGGCATCGAACTGGGGAGCGAGGCCGATGCGTTTCGTGCCCTTCAGACCGAGAATCAACGGCTCAAGGAGCTCATCGAGCAGGCCTGGGACGACGCGGGCCTGCCGACGTTCTTGCGTTACCTTCGCGACTATATCTCGAGCCGGGGGGAAGGTTCGAACGAGACCCTTCCCGACGCTCCAGGCGATGCCCACCCCCCCACCAACGACGGCAAGTCGACGGTCTGACCACGAGCCGATTGCCCCGGCCTTGGGCGGCCGATTACAATCGTCCCAAGTCGCGTCTTGATCGCGTCTTGGGATTGGCGTACGGTGGTTCTGGATGGGGAGCGAGAGCTGATGGATTCTTCGACGCCGGCGCTCTTCTGGGCTCAGGCTCCCGGGCCCGGCGTGCCGAGTGTTGACTTCTCCCCGCTGCTGTCGCTCAGGCGGTGGTGCTATGGGCTCACGCTCTCGCCTCCGCAATCGACACCGAGCCCGCATGGCATCGTGGCTTTCCTGGCGGGCCTGGGGCTCTTGCTCCTGGTCGTGCTCGCATACCAGGGGCCCAGAACCGTGCTTCGCCAGATTCTCGACATCCCGGGGCACATCCGCATGACCCGGTCCGCCTTATGGCGAGTCGGGCGGGCAAACCGGCTGTTGATGATCGCCATCGGCATGACCGTCTTGGCATGGACAGCCGGCGAGTCGCTCCTCCTCGGCCGGGTATCGGGCCTGCGAGATCTGCAGGCGCTGCTGGGCACCCGTTCCCAGGCGGAAATCGCACTCGAGCAAGGCGCGCTCGCGACCCTGACCCCCCTGCGAGACACGGCCGGGCTCGCCGATAATCTCCCATGGCTCGTCCTGGCCGCGTTCCTCGTCTTTAGAATCTCGATCGAGCCCCAGGACTGGACCCCCCCCGGCGGGCAAGACACCCCGACGCCGGCGCTGATCCCCCGCCACGGCTACACCACAGCCGTTTGGGGGAGCGCGGCCTTGTACGCCATTTATCGCTTGATCGGCTGGGGTTCGGGCAATATCGAACTCCCGCTCGGGAGCATCCTCGTCATCGAAACCCTGCTCGTCCCGATCGTGATGCTAGCCGCCGATGGCTTTTTACTCGCCTGGATCCTGGTCGAATTGCGCGACACCGGCGAGGGACGACCCACGACCGAGCGCTTCGAGCCCAGAGAGGCGCTCGCGCTCCTGCCGGGATCCGCCCTCGCGGTCGCACTGGCCTTGCCCGCGCGTTACGCGGCGACGTTTGTGCTGCTCGTGTCCAGCTATCTGCCGACCTGGGTCTCCGACACGCCGGTCGGCCAGGCGATTCGCTGGCAGCTTGGCTGGGGGCTCGCCGACTTGCAGGCGCTTTCGCTTTGCCTGGTAGGGCTGGCCGGGGCGACGGCCTGGAGCCGCGGCTCGCCGCGCGAGAGCCTGACTGGCTATGGCAGAATGCTCAGGGCCGATGGAGCCCGGGTGCTGGTGGTGCTCGCCCTCGCGGGGACGGCCTCGGGAGTCTTATCGGCGATTGCTTATTCACTTGTCTTGTTCCTGCCCGCCCAGTCGTGGGTGTTGCCCGCGGCCGATGCCTACGCCCATTTCGCCACCTTGCCGGTCGGGCTCTGGACCCTGGCCGCCTTGATCGAGCTTAGCCAGCGCTCGCTTCCCATCGCCCTCCTCGCCGACGCCCTGGATCAGGACGCTCAGCCCCCCCTGTCCGACCAAGTCGCCACCGAGCCCGCGGTGGGCGCTCTCTCCTAGGTTGACCCGCTTTCCCCCACCCGGTGAAACCGTTCTCGAACGGGAATTGAATCGATCGAGGCCCGTGGACGCACGCGACCCCCGCCGCCGACCCTTGGACTTGTCGCCACGATGCGAGTAAGTTCATTCGGTCGCAATGATCGGGGCCAAATCCAAGGGAGCCAGAACGATGAGACGTCGCGAATTCTTGAAATCAAGCGCGGTCGCGGGGCTAGCGGGCTCGGCGGTTGGGCGCGAGGTCGATTTTCCCGGCCGGGAGGCCAAGCGCGTCGGCCTGATCGGCTGCGGCTGGTACGGCAAGTGCGACCTCCTGCGCTTGATCCAGGTCGCCCCCGTGAAGGTCGTCTCGCTCTGCGACGTCGACAAGTCCATGCTCGCCAAGGCCGCCGAGATCGTTTCCACCCGCCAGGCCTCGCATAAAGTCCCGCGAACCTACGCCGATTATCGCGAGATGATCAAGGAAAAAGACCTCGACCTGGTCTTGATCGCCACCCCCGATCACTGGCACGCACTGCCCATGATCGCGGCGGTCGAGGCTGGGATGGACGTCTGGGTGCAAAAGCCAATCAGCATCGACGTGGCCGAGGGCCAGGCGATGGTCGCCGCCGCTCGCAAGCACGGGCGCGTGGTCCAGGTCGGCACCCAGCGCCGCAGCACGCCTCACCTGATCGAGGCCCGCGATCAGATCATCAAGACGGGCAAGCTGGGCAAGGTCGCCTCGGTCGATATTTGCTGTTATTATCACATGCGCGCAAATACCAATCCCCCCGATTCGGCCCCGCCCGATTCGCTGGATTACGAGATGTGGACGGGGCCGGCGCCGATGCGCCCGTACAATTCGCTGGTCCATCCGCGGGGCTGGCGAGCGTTCATGGAGTATGGCAACGGCATCATCGGCGATATGTGCATTCACATGCTCGATATGACGCGCTGGATGTTGGAACTGGGCTGGCCCAGGCGGGTCTCGTCGGAGGGTGGGATCCTGGTTCAAAAGGCGAGCAAGGCCAACATCAGCGACACCCAGACGGCGACGTTTGATTTTGGCGACGTGCTGGTCAACTGGGAGCACCGCACCTGGGGTCGGGCGGCGGACGTGGATTATCCCTGGTCGGCGATCTTTTACGGCGACAAGGGAACGCTCAAGGCGAGCGTGAACGGTTATGATTTCATTCCCGAGGGGAGCGGCAAGCCGATCCATCGCGAGGTTACCTATGAATACGATCAATACCCCGAGGATCGGACCGAGCCCGACCTGGAGCGTCACGTCGCCTCGGCGATTCGGGGCCAGATGAAGGATTTCCTGGGCGCGATCGCCTCGCGCGGCCGGCCGGTGGCGGATATTGAGGAGGGGTATATCTCGACCACGAGCTGCATCCTGGCGAACCACTCGATGAAGCTCGGCCGAAGTCTCGCCTGGGACCCCGTCGCCGGCAAGGTCGTGGGCGACGATGAGGCGAACCGCCTCCTCACCCGCCCCTACCGCGCCCCGTGGGTTCACCCGGCGGGCAAGGGGACGGTGTGAGCGAACTCGATTCAGTAGGAATCGCCCGAAATGACCTCTCCGCTCGCTCGCGTCGAGAGAGCTTGCCAGACCGGCAAGGCGATCGAGTTCTTGACGAACCTGATGCTCCCGTCCATCAACATGGCATTCACGCCGCCGGGATGACGACTGGTCGCCGCGAACGATCCGGAATGGATGGTACGGGCGTGGAGCCCCTCCGTGGCGTTGTCAAACGAACAATCGTCAAACGGAGGATTCGGCGGTTCACAATGGTTGTAATTGGTGAAATGCAATCCGGAATAAAACCAACTTTCGCCTCCACGCGACTCGACCGGCAGGGACGCGGACTGGGCAATGCACCTCTCGATGATGGCGGGGTCGCGGCCGACGCCGATTGTCCCCAGCCCAAAGGAGGCCAGGCGATAGTCCCCGCCACGGTTGAACGTCCCCTGCATCCAATCTCCCTGGAGTCGCTCGGAAACCCCTATGACGTTTGTCAGCCCGTCTGAGAACTGTGCGATACGATAGAACGCGTGCATGGTGAACGCTCCCGACGAGTCGTCGGGGACCTTGGGGTCCGGGGAAATCCATGGGGTCGGGCCGAGATTATAGCGATAGCTGTTGCGGCCATACCCGGGGACTCGCTGGGCGTCGTCAGAGGGACACAAAAAGGCGGAAACGTGAGTGGTCGCCGCCGTCATGTTCGCGATCAACGAACTCGCGTCGAATTCCTCAAGCGTGAGATTCTCGGCGTTGAAAAGCGGCACCAACCCGAGCTCCGCGAGGATCCGCGCGTGCGGACTGTAAGCATGGGCTGCGTAGCCCGACTGGTAAACGCCGTTGAACGCGACTCCGGAATCGGAGTAAGTCGACGGAAACATGAGATGAAAAGACTCGTAATGATGTAACGCGAGGCCGATCTGCTTGAGGTTGTTCAGGCAGCCGGCGCGCCTCGCCGACTCGCGGGCCGACTGCACGGCGGGGAGCAGAAGCGCGACCAGCAGGCTCAAAATGAACACGCTCACGAGCAGCTCGATCAGCGTGAACCCTGAATCCTCGGGGGGCGACACCCGGCGTGGACGGCGTTTTTTAATGAACATGTATGCGACGCCTCCTCCAAAGAACCAGGGCCAATCCCACGCCCACGGCGATCAGACCGACAATGATCCATGTATAATCTGTTCGGACCGGCAGTTCCCCCGGCATTTTGGGAACCTGATCGTCCGAAATCGAGGCAACCTCCGCCTTTTCCACGCCCGAGGAACGTGGGCTCGGGAGCTTCAGAATGTTCCAGACGCGGCGACTGGGGTATCGAAGGCTTTTGCCCTCGTCAACGATCGTCGTTTCCTCGGAAAGCTCCATGGCAAAGGCGTCTTGATTGGGCGGTTTCTCGAAATGCGCGGTCTCGATCTGGATTTGACTGCACCGGTTATCTTCACTGTACCAGAACGTTTGTTTGTACGGCAGCCATCCTCGACCAGGAACCTGGCGAACGTCGTCTTGGTGGATGACGACTTGCGAGGACCGATCATTCCCGACGGCCTTGCGACGGTCGACGATCTTGAGCGGCAACGCGCCCCGATCCAGGTCGAAGAGGTATTCATATTCATTCTCGCTCGATTCCAGGATGATCCTGGCCACCTTCCGACCCTCGTACTCCACATCGGTCTCGATCGACCGACATCGGAGCTCCCCCGTGAGTTTGATAGCCTCGTCAAGCTTTAATCCCGCGTTGTCGGCTCTTGGACCGGATGGGCGGCCGAGCGAAATCGGGAAAATGAATTTTCTTTCGAAGTCGCGAGTTCCGGGTTCCAGGCGTACACCATGGGTCTTCGACCCTTCAGCGACCACGACGGTCTCCCAGAGAGTCGATTCTCCGTTCGTCGCGACCCTGGCCGTTTCAATAATCGTGACGATATCGGTTCCGATTTTCGTATTGGCCGATCGCATGACTTCATCGGGAAAGACGACCTCGAATCTTCCAGACACACCATTGAAGACATAGACCCCCTTTGCCGAGTATTTCGGTTCGAACTCACCCCTCCGGGCGGCGGCGTCTCCTGTTGCCTTGGCTCGCGTGTAGGTGAACTCCACCTGACCGAAGGCGAAGCTTGCCTGATTGGCCACAAAGGCGTCGTGGACGGCCCGCAAGAGCGTTGCTCTCTTGCCGTCATCGGTGACAGGCTGCGCGATGAGGCACGCCGCGAGCCAACTCATGGGTAACCACATATTTTCCTTTCGCGAAGGGTCGCGTTTCTGTCAGGGGTTCAAGACGACCCCAAGTCACTCGATGCGATTCGCACGCAATGAGAGCCCCGGGGTCAACGGTCGCTCGAGCGCCATCAATCTCAGTCGTCGATTGGCTACGGCTTGCAGGCGCTGATGGTGGATGTCAGAGTGCACGGGGTTGGGTTGTCCGTGCAACCAACATTGTTGTAGAAATAATTCTGGCAAGTGATGTAGCTCGGTGACCACCCATTGCAGTTTCCCGCCTGGCCGGTACACGTGCGGTAAAGGAAGGTGGCACGCTCGCTTCGAGGGTAGTTCGTGCTGTTGCACTGCCCCGCGTTGCCCGGGCAGGGGAGGGCAGCACAACCATTCTTATTCGGTCCCACGCAAAGCATCTGAGGGGGGACATCGTTGGCGAACACCTCGGCAAGCCCCATCAAAATCATGGCAGTTCCGAGGGCGAGCATCAAGACCTCGGGATTTGAAAGAGGCCGCAAAAGCCTGATCATTGTCTTCCTTCCTTTCCGGCTCCTCTGGGAGCCATTTTTGGCGGAGGCCGGGTCTCCGAGGGCCGGCGCACAAACGCCGACCATGGAACTGTCAGAACGGAGGACTTGCCATCCGCGAACACGATACTGATCTTGCCCGCAAGGGCAAGGAGATCGTCGACTTTGGGTGGGGGGGATAGGACAAACTGAAGAAAAACGGAGGAGCTCGGGGAATCTGATAGTGATTCCGCTGCGCGGACCACCTTCAAAAAAGGGGAATCACTAGAAATCGATTCGATCGAAATCGGCGTTCCTTTGTACGAGCTAACGGAGGCGCGAAGGCTTTTCGGCGGATCGCCGGGTCCGCTGGAGCCGAAGCTCAGTATGGAGGGCGAGCAACTGTATGGCTGGGTATTTCGCCAAGTCAATGTAATGAAAGTCGATACACCGCCGTTGGCGAGTATATTGGCCGGCTTGAAAACGGCGGATGCCCCAGTGTGAGCTTGGATCGTATCCATCACGGGAGAGAATCGAATTTCATATCGGTGACGCACGATTCCGCCCAGTACTGTTCGCGTCGGCTCTCCGGCGATTGACGCCCTGACTTCGTCAGGGGCTCGAACCGAAAGCACGGAAAGAGGTTCCTCGCCGATTTTCGAGAAGGTTGACACATGAACGACCGTCGCCGGCGGCTCGACGTACGGGTCGCCCTTGGGGGGAAACGAGCCAAGGTCGACGTTCGATAGCTCCGCCATGATCCTTGGGAAGCTCTCGTAATCCACCGAACAAACACGCGTTGACCCGTCGTCAAAGCTCAATTCGCACCGAATGTTTGTCTTTCCGCTGTACCCACCCGGAGTACGAACCGACATGTCCAGAACGCCTGATTCCCCTGGCGGCAAGTACTCGGGAGCAAAATGAGATGTCGTACAAGTGCATGAACACCGCTGTTCCAAAAGCTTGATTGGTTTTTTCGAGCGATTGGTGATCCTGAATCGCCGATTGATGTTCGAAGTCTCCTCCCCGAAGACTTGACCCGCATCGTAGCGTGTGTCCTCTTCGTTACTCACCGCTCCGGTCCAGCCGCGGGACGCGCGAAGGCCGATCCAGAGCATGCTGAATATGGAGAGGACGAGGAGGATGTAGACCGCAAAGCCGCTAGGGTGAAGCCCACGGCGCAAGATTGCCGTAGTCTCGCCCACCGAGCAACGGACACGTTTCAAATATCTGGAGAAAACGGCCGCCTTCGCGACTGAAGAATCCGCTACGAAGGAGCAGTCCGCAAGAAACTCGACGGCCTCAAGAGCCGATCGGTTTCGCGGATTCAGTTTCCATACGAGTTGGGGATTGTCAGGAATGCTACCGGCGAGACCCATGTTTTGCCGGGGAGCGAGTATACCCCCCCCCCCCCGGAGCTTGGGATCGTAAAGTGGCGTGAACGACCCGGATTAGGGCTGCGCCACTTCGGCAGAGACGTCTGTGACTACTACGCGGCATAACATGTCTCCGGTTCGACCACTCAAAGGTGGGTTAGGAGCCATACCAAAAACCACGTGGCTACGAGAACTGATTGGAGTAGATTTTAGATCGGATCTCTTTGAAAAATCAAGACTCAATAATAAATTCTCCGCTTCTTTCGATACGCAAGAGTTTCAGGGATTGCTTGGTTAGTTGGGAGGCTCTTCACTGATCAGGCTAAGTTCTTATAAGCACGCTCGCGATTGTGTCGGGGGCTGGGGGGTGGGTCAGGTGGAATTCGCGGTCGGCGCGAGCGCCGGTGACGTGCAGCCGCAGGAAGCTCCCGGCGATCACCCCGCGCGAGACGTCAGGCCAGGTACGTCTCAGGTAAGGGCCCGTGTATCGCACGCTCCAGCTCAGGAACGGCTCGATGCGGTCGGGCAAGGGGACGATGACCTTGGGCCAGCCGACGAGCGACTTCACGATCGCGGCGATCATGGGATAACTCACGTACGGGCCGACGATGGCGAATCGTTCGCCGCCGGGGCCCGCGGTGAGCGCTCGCTCATGAGCCAGGGCGAGCACGCGGGCGTCGGTGAGTGGGATTCCACCTGGCGGCAGAAAGACGAGAGGGTTGCGCGCCAAGGTGCGAATGATCGTCGTCGAGGTCGGCTTGGGATCGCGCGGGCCCAGCACCATCCCCGGGCAAAGGGCGACCGTGCGGATCCGCGGGCCGTTGGCCGCGAGCACGAGCGACTCGGCCGCTCGCTTGCTTCGGGTATAGGACGAGTCGACGCATTCGAGATTCCAGGGCGTGCTCTCATCGGCGGGTCGATCCGCGGTTCCCACGGCCATCGTATAGAGCGACGACGTAGACACAAAGCACCCCACGCCAGCGGCGATCGCGCCCTCAAGCAGGCGCTCGGTCGCGACGACGTTGAGCTCGTGGCCACGCCCCTCTGGGTCGGGACCCAGCGAGACCCAGCCAGCCGAATGGACTACCGCGCCGACCCCTTCAAGAGCCCGTTCACGGGCCGTGGGGTCGAGCAGGTCGCCGATCACCCACTCGATGGGCGGGTCGCCCTCGAGCGTCGCGACCGGTCGGCGGGCAAACCCACGCACCCGCCAGCCCAGGCTCGCCAGATGCCGGGCGACATGCCCGCCGACGAACCCCCCCGCGCCGGTGACCAGGACCAGTCGATCCGTCATCGAGCGCCGAGCCGGGGCAAGGTCGGGTCGGGCTGCCAAAGATAAAGGAACGTCGGGAGCTTCGCCCGATCGAGCCCGGGATAGCTAAACGGAAGCGCGTCGGCCGGCTGGGTGGGACTGGGGGTGATCGAGTAGATCGAGCTCGTGGGGTAGCCCGACCGGTGGTGCATGATGACCTCGGCCCCTGATTGGCCGGCGAGCCGGGCGGCGAGGTCGATCGCGTCGTCCATGTATCCGACGCTGTCGATCAGGCGGAGCTTGATCGCCTGGGCGGCGAGCATCACCCGGCCGTCGGCGAGGGACTGGAAGTCGCTAGGCGACATCGCGGGCCTGCGCTCATGGACGCGGCGGTGTAGGTGGTCGCGATAGGCGTCGGCCATCGATTGCAACAAGGCACGGGTGGCGTCGTCGAGCGGGGTGGTCACGGTCCCCATGTCGATCCTGGGCCCGGACTTGACGGGGTCGGCGAGTAGATTGAGCTGGGCCATCGCGTCTTGGAGATTGTAATGGTTGAAAACGACGCCTAGCCCCCCCGTGAGGGTGGTGGGATGGGCCATGATCGAGTCACTTTCACAGGCGATCAAGAGCGCGCCCGAGGCCGCCACGTCGAGCAAGGCGGCGACGACCGGTTTATGCGATTTCGCGCGGAATCGGCGGACTTCCTGGGCCATCACGTCGCAGGCGGTCACGCTGCCGCCGGGGCTGTTGACGCGGAGCAGTACGGCGGCCACTCGTGGATCGCACGCGGCGGCCTCGAGCTTGTCGTGGAGTGACGCCAGGGGGTTGTCGCCGACCGCGACCAGGCCGCCATAGTTTTGATTGAGCAAGACGCCATCGATGTCGATGATCGCGACGCGAGCGCTATCCGACCGAGCGCCCGGGCGGACCACGGTGGCGATCATGGGGCCAGGATCGAGGGCACCTGGCAGTTTGACCTCGACCGCGCCGCGGATCGTGGCGTCGGCCGCCACTTTGGCCGTCCCCTCCCCCTCGACCATCGCGTGGATCGGGATCGCGTGGCCACAACCGGCGATCAGCAAGGTCGCCAGACCACAACACAAGAGCGCCCTTCTTGGCCGTCCCGATCGCCGATCACGCGTCTCTGGATCGAA
>JAKBAP010000527.1 GCA_021808995.1 Planctomycetota bacterium
ATTGCTGGTTTACGGGCTGACCGAGAAAGAGATCGGGGCGGCCAAGAGCGAGGACGGCGTTCAGAAGGCGAGAATGATCCTGAGATCGCGCGCCCAGGGGTTGGTGGTTTCACGGGCGGTGGTCCAGGGTAATTATTACACTTCGGCCGACCTGTTGTTGACGATCGCTCCGCTGGATCATTTGTGGGTCAGGGGGGGGGTGAGCGAGCTCGACGCGGAGAAAGTCGAGGTCGGGCAGATGCTCAAGGTTGTGTTTCCGTTTTCGGACCAGACGACCAAGTCCAAGGTCGACTACATCGATAAGGCGATCGACGCCGAGTCGCGCTCCGCGAAATTTCGAACCACCATCGCCAATCCCGAGGGGCGGTTCAAGTCTGGCATGTTCGTGCGGATGATGGTCGAGATCCGGCCACGGCTCGGTCGCACGGTGATCCCGCGGTCGTCGATGGTTTCGGTTGACCGGCTGGACTACGTTTATATCAAGAGGCCTGGGGCGGGGCATGTGTTTGAGCGCAGGCAGATCTTCGTGGCCAAGGAAAGCAACGACATCGTGATCGTGGCGGAGCCAGCCGAGGACCACCGGGGCCTTGAGGCCGGTGAGCTCGTGGTCGGCATCGGCGCGCTGATCCTCGAGCAAACCTACGAGGATCGCCTGACGGCCGAGGGGGCCCTGCTCTCGACGACCGACGACGCCGACGACCCGTTGGTCGGGACAGGGTCCCCCTACATTTCGCGTCAGGGGTTATAGTCGACATTTCGCAGGGCGAAGGCGACCTGCATCCCGTAAACCTGGGCGTTAATGACCACGCTGGCCGAGCCCTGGCTCCGGGCACCGGGCAGGCGATGAGTACTGGGGGCGAAATGAGGAGTGGGGGGGACCTTGCCGTAATGAATCGTCATCGTCCCTTGAGCCAACCCCTCCACGTAATTGCCCGCCGAGATGTTGACATCAAGCGAGTAGAGAGTCAGCTTGGTCGGTCGTCCCAGGCGGTCGACATTTTGAGGGAGGGCGTAAAGGTCGAAGCCGAGATCCGAGTTGGAATCGAGATTGCGGTCGAATAACGCGGTGGCCCCGGTCGATGGCGACGCGAGATTCGTGGGGTTGATGATTCGGATCTGAATATCGTCATGAAGCACCGAAGAGGTTCGGCCCACGCCTCGGAAGTAAAAGCTGGACGCCTCGGTGCTGAACCGGCCAGGTCCAACCGTATATTGACCCACGAAGCTGGCGTGGAAGGTCTCGCGTCGCGATTCCCTCGCGGTCGGGGTGCCGGTCGGAGTGATGGCCTGATTGACCTGGCCATTGGGTAGACTGGAATTCGACGGCGCCGAGGTGAACGGTGGCGATTGAAGCCGCAGGTTATTGAGCCCTCGTTGGACATGGTCGAGCATGTTTTGATGCTGGACCGCCATGGCGATCAGGGCGAGCGAGGTCGGCGTGAGGCGCGCCTCCGCCTGTTCCATCCCTGGAATGCACCGTCGCTCGCGATTCGACATCACCGACCCTCCTGACGAGCCCGACCGATAGCTGGCGAGGTACGTTCCATCATCCGGGATTGTAGGCGACGTTTCGAAGGCTGAACGCCGTCTGAATGCCGTAAAGCTGGGCATGCATGACCAGAGTCGCGGTCCCTTGGCTCAGAACCCCCGGCAGCCGCCGCGACGGGGGCGCGTAATGAGGAGGAGGGTTCTTGACGCGGCCGTAATGAATCGTGATCGTCCCTTGAGCGAGTCCCTCGACGTAAAGCCCCGACGAAATGTTCGGATCCAGGGTGTAGACGGTCATCTTGGTTGGCCGGCCCAAGGCGTCAAGCTGGGTGGGTGTCGCGTAAACATCGACTCCGAGTACCGAGTTCGAGTCGATGTTGCGGTCGAAGATCGAGAGCACTCCCGTCGAGAGCATGCTCGGGTCCGAGGGCCGGATCACACGAAGCTGAATATCGGCGTTCAAGACCTGCGTCGTACGGCCAACCCCTCGAAAGAAAAAATTCGCGGCCTCGGTACTAAACCGTCCGGGGCCAATCGTGTATTCCCCCACGAAGGTCGCTCGGTAATTCTCGCGCCGGGATTCCCGCGCGGTGGGCGTTCCAGACGGCGTGAGGAGCTGATTAGGCGCGTTGTTGGGAATCGCGCCGTTGCTTGGAGCCTGGGTGAATCGTTGACGCGTCGCGGCCATGGAATGTGAGAGCAAGATTCGCGGTTCGCAGCTCTCGAGGATCGGTCGCAAGAGTCGGCGATTGGCCTTTCGCATATCACGCTCCCAGCACCTTGACGTCCGTCGATGACCCCGCCAACCCCGATCGCCGCCGTGGCGGTCATGCTCGCCGTTGCCCTGGGTAGATCGGCAATGGACCGTGGAAATCTTGATTTCAACGAAAATGTCGAAAGAATCGATTTGAGCATCACCCGACCGATGGCCGATAGAGACTGGGGCGACTGTATCGATCGCGACGAATCACGGGATCGCAGGGAAGGTATGGGCGCATGGACGGATCGGCGCTTCCACAAAGGAGGTCGATGGTGAAGGATCGGGTTCGGTTCCTAGGCCAGGCCGTCCTTTTCGCCATCGCGGGAGTGATGATTCCGACCTCCCGCGCGCAGGCCCAGGCACCGACGGTTGATTCCAGCTATCCGCCGATCCCCGGCTCGTCGAGTTCCCTGATGGGCTCGATCCCGGGTTCTGGTGGTGGTTCGTTCATTAACCAACCTGGAACCGCGGGGATCCTTGGTGGACGTCCGGGCGTAACGACTCCCAAGGGGATCCCCGCGACGATCGGCAACCCGGCGAGTCAGGCGGGCCCAACGATCAACCAACAGGCCATTTCCGCCCCTGATAACCAGCCGCTAACACGTTCGTCGGGGCCCTTATATGGGACCCTGGAAATCCCGACAGGCGCGGAGGACGACGGTCCGGTGGATGGGCTGACGCTCGACCATGCGATCGAGGCCGCGCTCACCAATAGCCGTGATTTGAAGGCCAAGTTTCACGAGATCCCAATGGCCCGCGCCGATACCTTGCAGGCCGGGCTGCGGTATAACCCAATTTTCTACTGGGACGCACAATTATTTCCTTACGGCCAGTATAATAAGCTCTATCTCGGCGGTCCCCCCCAATACGATCTGAACGTCACCTACCCCTTTGACGTCTCACACAAACGGCAGGCGAGGACCGAAGTGGCGGCCCGGGCCGAGAAAGTGCTGGAGGCGCAGTATCAGGACGCCGTCCGGCAGCGGATCGATGACGTCTACGGGGCGTATCTCAACGTCCTGGCCGCGCGTCAGACCCTCCGTTTCGCGGAGCAGAGCACCAAGGGGCTCGCGGATCTGGAGGCGCGGACACGCCAGCTCTTCAAGGGAGGCTCGACCACCGAATCG
>JAKBAP010000528.1 GCA_021808995.1 Planctomycetota bacterium
GGCGATCTGGATGCTGGGGGATGGGTTCTTGACGCGGGTCGGGCGGGTTCGCGATCAACTCGCCGCCGCGGGAATGGTCGCGCTTGGGCTCGTGATGGCGTTTCCACTGGCCGCGATGCAGCTTGTACCGACGGCCCGGCTGGCCCGCCTAGCGGGAGGTCAGCGCGATTTTGAGTACCTCTCGGGGTTCGCGGCGACGCCGTTTCATCTGGTGAGCTGGGTCGCGCCGGGGCTGTTTCATCGCTCGACCTTGTGGCGACCGCTGGTCTGGGACCCGCTTCATACTTCGCCCGAGGAAAATCTTGGCTATGTCGGGCTCGTCCCGCTCTTCTTGGCGGTGATGGCCGCCTTCAAGCTCTGGCGGTCCGACCGTGGGGCGAGGCTGCTCGTGGTGATGGCGGCCGTTACCTTGTATCTGAGCCTGGGTCCCTACGCGCCGGGGTTTCGCGTCTTGATCGAGATCCCCGGGTTCTCGTTTTTTCGAGCGCCCGCGAGATGGAGCGCGTGTACCTCCCTGGCTTTTGCTCTCTTGGCGGGGAAGGGGGTCGACGGGTGGCTGAATTGGCCACGCGCGGATCGAATCCTCGGGCGTCTGGCGTGGTCGAGCCTGGCCTGGGTCGCGGTGGTGCTCGTGGTGCTCGAGCTGGCTTGGGCCGCGCCGGGGCGGCCGGGGTTGTCGAGGGTCTTCGACAGTTGTTTTCGGGCGATGCCCTGGACGAGTGATCCGAGCTTTGAATCGATCGTGGCGCGGGCTCGCAAGGTCGAGGAGGATCCCCGGCTGCCGGCTGGGGTCGCCCCTCGCATGGCGCTGCGAAAGAATATCCGGCCCAGGAGCTTCATCGCCGATCGCGGTTCGATCTATGCTCGCGAGCTGGGTGAGACGATGGGGTTGATCGTGGCTGTCCTGATGCTTTCTCGGCTCGCCGCGCGTGCTCGGGTCGGCCCGCGAACCAGCCAGGGGCTGTTGGTGGGGCTGGCGGTGGTGGATTTGCTGGTATTGTCGCGGCATCGGCTGATTGACACGGGGCCGCTCAAGTCGCTCGTGAGTCAAAGCCCGGTGCTCGCCCGGCTGGCGCGAGAAGAGCGAGGCACGCGTGTCGCCGACCACCTGGGCAATCTTGCGATGCGCTCGGGGGTCGGGCCGATTTCGGCCTATCGGACGCTGAATCTGCCCGCGCTTGAGCCGCTCACCGCGATGGCGCGGAGCCTGGCGGACGCTCGACCAGAGACAGCCGGAGCGCGGGCGGCCTGGCGCGCGACGGGAACGGGGTTTCGGATTTACGACCCGGTCGAATCACGGATCATGCAACTGTTCAAGCACGAACCGGGCCTCCTGGAAACCATCGACGACGAGGCCCTCGCGGGCTGGCTTTTCGGCAAGTCGTGGGTCGCCGAGCAGGGGGCGTGGGCGCGGCGATTTGGCCTGGAGCGGGCCCCGGATCGGCCGATTCGCGCCTGGTTCGTGCCCGAAAGCGCGTCCGCCGATGTCGGCATCCTGGGCTCATGGTCGGGCGACCCGCGAGTGGTGGTCGCGCTTTTGAACGAGTCGATCCCGCTGGTCGATTATTCACCGGTTCCTGGCTCGCGCGCGATCCTGGTCGAGTCGTTCGAGCCTGGCTGGGTGGTGGTGTCTCAGCTCGCGGACCCGCAATGGAAAGCGAGATGGCTGGACGATCTGGACCAGGAACTGAGACCGGCGGTGATCAAGCCGGCGTTTCGCCGGGACGATGGCGTGGGAGGATGGCAGCGGATCGAGGTGACCGGAGCCGGCCGGGCGACCGTGGTGCTCGAATACGAACCCGACGACGTTCGCATGGGTCTTTCGATATCGGCCGTTGCATGGTCATGCTGGGTGATGTTGATCCTGAAACACGGGGCGAGCCGGTTTCGCCGCCCCAGGAACCTTGATCGAGGCTAGGGTGGACAAAACGGGCGTGGCGATCGTGGGGGCCTCTGGTTACGCGGCCCGGGAATTGATTCGGATCCTGCTGGGTCACCCAGGGGTGACGATCACGGCGGCGACCTCGCGGCAAGACGAGTCCCCCCGGCTCGATGAGCTGCACCCCAGCCTGGCCGGCCGGATCGAGCTGGCGTGCGAGGGCTTCGACGCGACCCGGATCGCGGACAAGGCCCGGATCGCCTTTCTCGCGCTTCCCCACACCGCCAGCATGGCGATCGTACCAGGATTGCTCGAACGCGGGACGCGGGTGATCGACCTCTCGGCCGATTATCGACTCCGCGACCCGTCCGTTTACGCGGAGTGGTACGGCCACGTTCATACCGATCCCGGACGACTGAGCTCGTCCGTTTACGGGCTTCCCGAGCTGTTCCGCGACCGGATCGGTTCCGCCAATCTCATTGGGAACCCCGGCTGTTACACCTCGGCGAGCATCCTGGGGCTCGCGCCCTTGGTAGGGGAGGGGCTAATTGAGCGAACCGGCATCATCATCGACGCCAAGAGCGGCGTCTCGGGCGCGGGGCGCTCGCCCAAGCCGGCCTACCATTTCCCGGAATGCAACGAGAGCCTGACCGCCTACGGCGTGGGGCGGCATCGCCATACACCCGAAATCGAGCAAATCCTCATGGATGTACGCGAGGATGGGCCGCTCGAGGTGATCTTCACACCCCACCTGATCCCCATGGATCGCGGGATCCTCGCCACGATTTACGCCCAACCGAAAACACCCATCGACGAACGTGAATTGCTCGCGCTCTATCGGTCCTTTTACCAGGGCGAGCCATTCGTCCGCGTCCTCGAGCGCATCCCCGCCACCAAGGATTCGGCCGGCACCAATTACTGCGATCTGACTGTCCGAGTGGTGCGCGGGAAAATCCTGGTGATATCCGCGCTCGACAATCTCATCAAGGGAGCGGCCGGCGTCGCGGTCCAAAACCTGAACCTAATGCTGGGACTTCCCGAATCGACCGCGCTCGCGTGAACCGACCCAAGATCCCGACCCGCCGAACACCTAATGTATTAGGATGTATGACGTTTTTTTTTCCAGCCCCTTGAAGTTCTTGAGAAGACGGGATAATTTGCAATTGGAAAGGGCTTTTCGTGAGGGCTTTCCCCGTTTGGGCGCGATTGCTTGGGTAATCGGCCCACCCCCGGCGGAAAACAACTCCTGACGAATGGCTCCGCCCAACCGGGATCTTTCGGTCCCGGCGTCATCCTCTCCAAGACCAATTTGTGTCAGTTGCCTGTTCCGAGATCGCTCCCCCGATCAAGGAATCGTTCGGCCTGCGCTTGCTTTTAGCAGGCAATCGTCGAATTCGCCGGCGTTCGTTCCGTGTCCCGTCCTGATGCCTGGTTTCCATGAGACCCCCATGGGGTTCGCGGTTCGCGGACCGCTTGGGCTTTATGTTTGTGCATC
>JAKBAP010000529.1 GCA_021808995.1 Planctomycetota bacterium
GGGACTGGGCAGAGACGTTGCCGGTTTGTCTCGGGCTTGGATTTCGGAAGCCGAGGCTCGTGCCGGGTCTCCTCGGTTGGCCCGGTTCCCGCGAGATGGCTCGGTGGCTGCCTTGCCGTTACGGGGCCTGGAACGGCCCTGGCGAGCTGGGGGGCTTCGTGGCTTGGCTGGGGCTCAATCATCGTCCAAGGGTTTGGTCGGGGTTTCGTGTGCCTGCTCGATTTCGAGGCCAAGGCCGGGCTTGGCGTCGGTTGAGCGACTGGCGGTTTGGGGCCCGTCTCGTTTTTCACCGTCGGATGAGCGCCCGGATTCCTCGGGTCCCTGGATGCCCATGCGTTGGACGCGCATGACCAGGCTCTGGACGGGCTGGGACTGCCAGATTCGTGGGGCCGGGTGGTATTGGTCGTTCCATTTGAGGGCCCACGACCCGGTGATTTGCTCCTGGGCCCAGGGCATGGTTTTGATCTTGTCGAGGGCGTATTTTTCGATGGCGGCGGTGAGGAACGCGGCGATCAAGAGTCCCTTGACCCCGCCGAGCAGGAAGCCAGCGAACTGGTCGTTTCGGCCTCCCTTGGGGGTCCCTGGTGATTCGGGCTTCCTGGCCATTTTGGCGATCGTGAGGGCAACCCCGACGAGCACGAAATAGGTGGACGCGGCCGAGGCCCACCAGAGGAGCCGGTCGATCAGGTCGGGCTGAATCGAGGCCAGGTGGGGAAGAACGTAGGGCTTGGCGGCCTGGCGAACGGGGTCGGCCAGGTGTACGCACGCGACCAGGCCGGCGATCCGGACCGCCTGGTTGATGAAGCCCTGGACCCAGCCGCGAAACGCGGCGAACAGAACCACCAGTCCGAGCGCCAAGTCGAGCCCCATCATCGTCTCCCGCGGTCTCAGCGAGGTTTCGCACCCTGGTCGGGAATTCGTCGGCCGTCGCGATTTCTTGGTGGAAAAACGTTTGCCGTATCGAGATCATCGGTTAATGCTGGGTTGCAACTTGAGTGGAATCGACGCACGATAAGCACGAGCGATCAAGGTTCAGTCCGCCGGGAGCGCGCGATGAGGCAAGATCACGGGGCGTGGGGGCGTTTGGCGAATGCGACCGGGCGAGGGGTTTTAGCCTTGCTCGTTGCATTGACGTCGACCTCCGCGAGTGGGGACGATTTCGGTCGGTTCGAGGGGCCGTTTCTCTTTGATTACGCGCGGGCCGCCCAGTCGCGGTCGACGGGCGCTCTCACCATGAGAGAGCTTAACGCGCTTCCGGATGTCGTGCGCGACGCGCGAGCGCCCCTGGTGATCGCGATGACCGGCGATGGCCACCTTGCCAAGCTGATCGTCTCGTCGGCCCTGCGGAGGCTCAGGCCGACCGAGAGCCAGGGACCGATGGCGCAGGTCCTTGTGATCGAGCGGTTCGAGACGTTCGACTCGGCCGATCGGGCTTCCCTGAAGGCCCGGGGACGAGGCGTGATCCTTTTCGACGGCTTCGAATACGACCTGGACACCGGCCAGGTGGTTCCCGAGGGGGCCGGCGGCGATCTACTATTCGTGGCCCAAGGGGTGAGCGGCCCCCGGATCATCGCCCTGGGAAAGACTCGACTTATCGCGGTCGACAAGCCGCCTCCCGTCCCCGAGCGCTCTGGCGGTCCCTCGCCGGGCCGGGAGGTTCTGCCCCTGGACTTTGTCGGTCATTATTCGCTGTTCGCCAATGGGCAATGGTCGGGCGCGATGGAATTCAAGGTCGATCAGGCCGGTGTCGTCTCGGGGCGGTTTCGGTCCGATCTGGATGGGGCCGTTTACTCCATTGAGGGGGCCATCAACCCCACGATCCCGCGCAGGATCGCCTTCACGATCCAGTTTCCCCGGTCGGCCCAGAAGTACGAGGGCCTGCTCTGGACGGAAGGGAAGGGGGCGATCACGGGGACGATGACGATGCAAGAGCATCCCTATGGATTCATGGCGATTCGCGAGGGATCCGCGCTGGCCCCTCCGGGTGTCGAGGTCGAGGCACCGCTTCCCGCTCGTCTGGGGGGCAGGCGGATGGTCGTCGCGATTCTGGAAAAGGCCGATCGTTACCTGCTCGATGGCACGGAGCTTTCAGGTGAGGAGCTTTCGACGGCGCTCAAGGCCATCATCGGATCGCGCCCGACGGCAAGCGCCATCGTGCGCGCGACCGGTGGCATCCCTTATCAGCGTCTCAATGGGTTGCTCGGGCTGGTTGAGCGGGCGGGGGTCAAGTCGATCCGGCTCGCCCCGGTCGCGGCGGACGACCCACCCGCCGCCACGAAGCCCTAGGCCCTCGTCCGTCGTGGAGTTCACGCGATCGGGGTGACGGCCTCGGCGTTGATTCGCGCCGCCATCGGCGTCGAGGGGGGGGCGGAGGCCGGGACGCGAAGGGTGAAGCGGCTTCCCTTGCCGAGCTCGCTGGCGACCTCGATCTCGCCCCCAAACGACCGAGCGAGCCGCGAGACGATCGATAGCCCCAGCCCCAGCCCGGCGGTGGTTCGCCGCCTGGCCTGATCCGCGCGGAAGAATGGGTCGAACAGATGCGGCAGGTCGCGGGGGTCGATCCCTTGGCCCTGGTCGGCGACCGAGAGGCAGCGGAAGGGTCCCTTGAGCTCGACGCTGACGATGATCGGCGTTCCGGGATCGCTATATTTGCAGGCGTTGTCGAGAAGGTTCGCCACGAGCTCGCCTAGGAGGGCGGGCTGGACGCGAGCCCAGGCGGGCTCGGGGGCGAGGTCGAGTCTCAGGTCGGCGGCTCGGGGGCCGGTCCAGGTTCCGAGGTATTCGGTGGCCCAGGCGCGGAGGTCGATGCGTTCCAGATTGGGGTCCTGGGTTTCGCCGTCCGCGCGCGCGAGGTAGAGCAAGGCGTCGATGATCTGGCGGAGTCGGCGGGTTTTTTCCTGGACGACGGCCAGGACGCGGCGATACTCGTCGGGAGTACGATCCTTGCGGAGGGCGAGGTCGACCTGGCCCTGAATCGAGGTCAGGGGGGTGCGGAGCTGATGGGATGCGTCGCCGGTGAATCGGGATTGGCGTTCAAACGATTCCTCGAGCCGGCCCAGGAGTGCGTTGAACGCGTGGCCGAGCTCCTGGAGTTCGTCGCCGGTTCCCGGGGTGGGCAGGCGCTCGCCCAGGTCATGGGCGCGAAAATCGCGAGCGCTCGCGGCCATCTCGGCGAGGGGGCGAAGAGCGCGGTGGACCAACCCGCGGCCAAACAAGAGCGCGACCAGCCAAAGCACGAGCGAAATGGCGAAGAGCGCTAGCCCGAGCTTGCTCAAGGTGGTTCGTGGCCCCTCGAGCGAAAGCGCGGCCCCCAGGACAAGCGAGGACCTGAACCCCGGCGATGGGGGCTCGAGCGGGCTCA
>JAKBAP010000073.1 GCA_021808995.1 Planctomycetota bacterium
AACGGCGTCAGCGCCGTTTTCGATGGCAGCCTTCAGGCACTCGCGGTCGCCGGCGGGAGCGAGCAATTCAGGACGCGTGGGGGTATTGCCGGCGCTCTCGCCCTCGGTTTCGCACGTGTTTTCCAGATCAATCAGACCGGCGAGCATCCACGGACCCCCTGCCAAGACATCACGACCGATCGGGCTCATTTGCCACGTCCGGTGACCGATCCACCATTATCCTCTGACATCCGGCGGCCGACAACCAGAACCGCTTGCCGATCGCGCGGGCCGCTCACTTCGCCGTGGACGCGGGAGCGGGCTTCGCCGTCCGGCGATCGCCGCCAAACACGACATAGCGGCCATCGGGCGAGATGGAGAGATCCTCGACGTTTTTATCGGGGGGGGTTTTCTCGAGAGGCTTGGGAGAGTCGGACCCGCCATGCGTGAAGCCGTACAGGATCGGGATCCGTTCCTGGTCCAGGCCGACGAAGACACATCGCCGCGTGACGGGCGAATAGACCGGGAGCGTGGGAGAGACGTCGGGGCCCTTGGTTCGCCTCCACAGGATCTCACGAACCTCGGCCTTGCCGGGGTTCGCGACGTCGATCAGGGCGATCGCCTCACCGTCGTCCGCGGTGATCGCGGAGACGAGCAGATCCTCGCCGGCCCAGGTCGGGGGCGACAGGAGCGAGAAGCCCTGGGCGACCAATACTCCCGATTTCTCGGGGCGGACGTTCACGATGATCACATTTGTTGGCGGGTCCTGGACGGTCATGAACTGCTCGCGATTGGGAGACCATCGGGCCGAGGTTACGCCGCCGCCGATAAAGCTTATTCGCGATCCGTCGATTCCCATGAGCCATAGGCCCGGCTGGACGCCGCGATCGGCCTGGGCGGCGGAAAAGAAGGCCGCCAGGATCTGGTCGCTCGCGGGCGAGAAGCTCGGCCAACCACCCGGTCCCAGGTCCCGGCGCTCGAGCCGCCCTTGATCGAGGGAGACGACCTTGACGCGGACGCCGGCAATATTGTTTTTTCCCGGCCGAGCGCTATAGGCGATCATCTTGCCGTCGGGCGACCACGTTGGCCAGTCGCAATAGATGAGCCCCGGATCGGGCTCGCCGGCGATCAAGGTCGCGTCGCCCCCCATCGCGTCGATCAGATGGATTCCCATCGAGCCGGCGTTCTCCGAGCGCTTGGCGGGGTTCAGGCGGAGCTGCTTGACCAGGGCGTCGACGGCCGCCGCGGGCCCCTTCGCGGGTGCCTGAGCCCAGGCCCGCTCGCCCAAGTTGACCGCCAGCGACAGAACCAGGATCAGCCTCATATTCATGGACGGCATCCTCGTTTCGGGTGAATGGTGGCTCACGGCCTGGGCGCTCGGCCCAGGATGATCTCGCCCAGGTTGGCCGCGTCCATGTGCTTGAGCCGCCTCCAGGTCGGACCCCACGAAACATAGGCCGATCGGTCGTTCTCGGGATCGTTGATCGCACGATCGCTCTGGGCGGGCTTGTCCTTGTCGCACACGACGATGTCAAAGCCGATCGGGACGCCGGCCGCGAGCCTGGTCGGCTTATCGGGATAATGGTCGAAGGCCTGGACGGCCCATTCATAGGTCGTCACGTCCCCCTCGCGGCGAAAGGCCATCTTGGTCTTGGTCCGGGTGATGTCGCCCATGGTCAAGAGCGGGTTTTCCTCGGGCCGATCCTCGCCTACCGATTTCATGACTCCATAGACCCGCCCCTTGCCGGGGATGCCGATGTACTGAAGCGCGGGCGTGTCGCCGGCCTCGCCCGTCTCGTCCCATTTGGGGATGTTCGGGATGTCCGCGACGACCTCGCTGTGCGATCCGTCGATATAGAGCTCGACCGAGTCCGTGTCCCAGGGGCTCGTGTTGCCGACCACGAGAGCGTCGTCTCGCACGATGATCGCCACGAGGATGAGCTGCTCCTTGGGATCGTATCCCACCGAAAAACAGGCGCTAAAATCCGCGTCCGTCGACAGAAAGCCATGTTCACGCCGGCCAGGACCATTGGTATTGGGGAACTGGTGGATGTTGTCGATGGCGTATCGGGGCATGGCGGCGGGCCAGTCCTTGAGGTCGCCGTCGATCGTGATGCCGGAAAGCGCGGGCGCGCTCACCGATTTGGCGCGGACGTGGGGAGCTCGCCGGGCGAACCCGCGGTTGGCGGCGAAAAGGACGTATCGCCCGTCGGGTGAAAAGGCGAGGTCCTGGATCGTGGTGTCGGTCGATTCCTTCTCGAGCCGCGTGGGGGGGTCGGGCTTGCCTTGCTCGAACGTGTAAAGAGCGGGCCCCTTCCCCTGGGCGACGCCCACGAAGACGCACCGGCCCGTCACCGGCGAATAGATCGGAGACGAGGGCTCGACGTCGAGTGCCTTGCCCTTCGACCAGAGCACGCTCTTGACCTCGGCCTGGGCGATCCTGGTCACGTCGATCAAGGCGATTTCCTTGTCGTCTCCAAATTCGAGCACGGCGACGATCGTCCCCTGACCGGCCCAGGAAGGGGGCGAGAACATGCTTCGGTTGGCGATCCTGACCAGGCCGCTGGCTTCGGGCCGAACATCGACGATCGTCACGGAGGTACGCTGGGGAGTCAACATCATGGTTGAAAACAAGAGAGTATCGATATCGGGCGACCATCGCGGTCGACCGAACCCACCCAGGAACTGACGTTCGGCGCCGTCGGCGTTCATCAGCCCAAGGCCAAAGGTTTCCGCCGATGGAAGCCTGGGCTTGTTAAAGACGAGCCGGTCGTCGGCCGGGGAGAAATCGGGATATCCTCCGTAGCCCAGGTCCCGAAGGGCTGGCCGGCCGCCTCGAAGCTCGAGGGCCTTGAGCCGCGAGATCGGGATCACGCGAGCGCCCCCCTCGGCCGCGAACGCGATGGTCTTGCCGTCGTGCGACCAGGCGGGGGCAAGGCAATGGTCCAGCCGGGGGTCGGGTTCGTTCGCGATCAGGGTCGCCTCGCCCCCCTTGGCATCGATCAAATAAATACCCATCGAATCCGCCGACTCGCTCGGCCGCGCGGGATGACGCCTGAGCGCGGACACGAGCTCGTCGATCGCCTTGGATCGGGCCGCCGCGGGCTCGACCGCTTTCCCAGCCGGCTCGCCAGCGGGCACCTGGGCCGAGGACCGGGCCCCCGCGACCATCGCCAGCCATAAACCCAGGACGAACCTTGTCTTCACGGTGAGGCTCCTTGTGATCGTTGGACCGCGGCCTACGGTCGGGGCGCGCGGCCCAGCACGATCTCCCCGAGATTGGCCGCGTCAAAGCACTTCAGCCGCCGCCACGCGGGCCCCCACGATACCCAGGCCTGGCGATCGGGATCGGGATCGTTGAAGGCTCGGGGCGTCTGGGCACGCTTGTCCTTGTCGAGAACCACCACGTCCAGACCGATTCGAGCGCCGGCGACCAACATGGTCGGCTTGTCGGGATAATGATCAAACGCCTGAACAGCCCATTCATAGGTCGTTACGTCTCCCACGCGACGAAACGCCATCCGGGTCTTGGTCTTCTTGATGTCGCCAAACTGGAGGATCGGGTTGTCCTCTCCACGCTCAATTCCAGACGAGACCTCGATTCCGAAAACGCGTCCCCTACCGGGGATGCCAATGTATTCGAGCGCGACCGTCTCGCTCGCGTCCAGGGTTTGTGCGTAGTTCGCTCCCCGCGGGACCTCCTGAACGGTCGCGCTGTGCAATCCGTCGACATGGATCTCGACCGCGTCGGTGTCCCACGGACTGGAGTGGCCCACGATGAGCGTGTCGTCGCGCACGATCACCGCGATGTAAATCACCTGCTCCCCAGGGTCGTATCCCACCGAAAAGGCCGCGCTTAAGTCAGCGCTCGTGCTCAGGAAGGCGTGCTCGCGCGGGCCAGGTCCGTTGGTGAAGGGAAACTGGTGCATGTTTTCGATGGCGTGCCGTGGGATGGCGGGCGGCCAGTCCCTGAGATCGCCGTCGATCGTGATCCCCGACAAGGCCGGAGCGTCGGCGGATTGGGCGCGAACCCCGGGCGCTTGTCTCCCCAGCTTTCGATCGCTCGAAAACAGGACGTATTGGCCGTCGGGCGAGAACGCGAGGTCGACGATCCTGGCGTCCAGATCTCCGTTCTCGAGCCGCGCGAGGGATCTGGGCTTGCCGCGTTCCACGGTGTAAAGAGCGGCCCCCTTGCCATTTTGCGTTCCCACGAACACACAGCGCCCCGTTTTGGGGGCGTAGATCGGAAACGAGGGATCGAGATCGAGCCCGTCGCCGCGTTTCCAGAGGATCTCGGCGACCTGGCTCTTGCCAGGCTGGGAGACGTCGACCAGCGCGATTGACTCGGCGGCGGCCCGACCGATCACGGCGACCAGGGTCGTGGCCCCCGCCCAGCTCGGGGGCGAGAGAATTCGAGCATCGGCTAGCTGGACCGAGCCGCTCTTTTCCGGGGCGACGTCGACAATTGAAAGCCGTGTCGGGACGTCCATGAGCATGATCATAAAATGATTCACGTCGGGCGACCACCGCGGTCGTTTCTGGCCGGTCAGGAATTCGCGATGGCTTCCATCGGCATCCATGAGCCAGAGCCCCCCCTGCATGGGGCGGCCGAAATTGGCGTCGAAAAAGAGGATACGATCCCCCCGGGGCGAGAAATCGGCGTCCCCGCCGGGGCCCAGGTCGCCGAGGGTCAAACGGCCATCGGAGACCTGGAGCGTTTTCAGGCGTGAGATGGGTCGCGCAACGGGCTCGCCTTGCTCGGACGTACTCGCGGCGAACAAGATTGTCTTGCCGTCGCTCGACCAGACGGCGGATCGGCAGAGGGTCAGCCAGGGGTCGGGCTCGTTCGCGATCAGGGTCGCGAGGCCACCCGCCGCGTCGATCAAAAACACGCCCATCTGGTCCGGCGCTGAGGTGGGCCGGGCGGGATATCGCCTGAGCTGCTCAGCCAGCTCGCGAGCCGACCTGGCCGCGGCATTGTCGGGGGGGCTTGCGATTTCCTGGGCGGGTTGGCCGCGGCTCGGTCCCGTCGCGACCATCGCAAACAATAGCCCCGAGATGGTCCCGACCAGGCCCCTGGAAGTCACGGTCGACTCCTCGTTCATGCGATGTGGTCTACTCGGACGCTTGTCACGAAGAGCCTAATTTACCCTGGCAACCGTGAGCGCCGCCAGAGTCGTTCGGACAACCTCGGATCGCGATCCAGTCGGCTCGGCTGGGCTTCAGGAGATCGCGAAGACGGTTTGGCCATGGATCCTTGGGTCATTGGCCTGGGCGACCTTCACGGCCTCGGCCCCTCCCTTGCCAAAGGTGATGCCACCCCGAAAGGTGTGGGTCCCGTGGTCGGAGGGCTGGAATTGATAGATCTGAGTCGCGTACGACGGGAGGCCGAGGGTCCAGGGGATCGGAGGGGGAAGGTGATAGCTAATATAGAATTGTTTCGAAAAGGTCGTCGAGGAATCGGTTGGGCTTGAGATCTGGACCGTGCCCGTATAATCGGTGACAGGCTGTTTGGCCGCGTTGAGCGCGGTGACGGTAAAGCTCATGGGCTCGCCGATCCGTCCATAGTGGACCCCGGCCGGGACGACGCGAAAGGATGTGACCGACAGCGGCGTGACGACGACTGGCGTCGGGCCCGCGGTCTCGCTGGGGTCGACCGTGCCGTTGGGGGAAACGTATCGAGCCTCGATCCAGTAAGTTCCCACCTTGTCGAGCGCATGGGTGGTGAAACTGGCGCGACCGGCCCGGTTGAGCTTGGCGGTGCCGAGCACGACGGGGCTTGGAGAATCGATCAGGAACTGGATCTTGCCCGTTCGGATGGGCCGGCCGGTGATGGGGTTGGAGTCGGTCGCGGCGAACGTGACGGCCTGATGGATCTGGGCCTGGGAATCGAGGGCCTTGAGCACGAGCCCCCGCGCGAGCGCGTCGACCGGGCTCTCGACGACGGCCGCGTGAACCCCCGTCAGAACCACTCGAGGCTCGAGCGGCTCGAGGCTGATCGTGCGTTTTCCATCCCGACGACTCGCCATGTGCCGGCTCCCGCTCACTCGCGCGGTTTCGATTCCGCCACCGAGATTGGCGGCATGAAACGAGATCCGATAAACCTTGGGACAGGGTCGACCTGAACGCACCCACGACGGGAAAGCCGAGTCCAAGACCTTGGCTTGCATGCGTGAGGCTAGCCTATCTCGGTGAATTGTCAAGACCGATCGTGAAACGAAGCCAACACGGTTTCCCGACTCGGGCGCGCCGGCGGATTCTGGCATTCGGTCCGCGCGGAAGGTTTCTTGGCGTGTCGGCGACTCGAAGGATCGAGGGGCCTTCCCTTGACGGACTCGGACCGCTCGCGTGACCACGGACGCGCGTCCGTGGTCACGTTTCGCGTCGACGTGAAGCACCTGGGGCGTCGTCTCCCAACGTTCGCTGGCCGAGAGACTCGATGAGCCGGGTTCGGCGAAATCGTGGTCCTGGCTTCGCCGCGTCAGGTTCAATCAGGACTTTCAGGGAACCGCCAGAATCCGTTGGCGCACTCTCGTTTTTTGTCTCGGGTAGCCCAGAATGCGCCAACCTGCTAACTTACTTACGTCTCGGAAGAGCGGTCGATCGGGGACGAACAGGATCGCGAAGGAGGCAAGCGTGGTGGGGTCGAGGAACGGACGGCTCCGGGTCGGGGTCGTCGGCCTGGGCCGGCTTTGGGAGACGCGGCACAAGCCCTCCTTGGCGCGGATGTCGGACCGGTTTCAGGTCACGGCGGTCTATGACCAGGTCTTTCGCCGAGCGGAACTCGAGGCGTCGCATCTCCGATGCGCGGCCTGCGAGGGGCTTCGCGCCCTGGTCGAGCGATCCGACGTCGACGCGGTTTACCTGCTCTCGCGGCAGTGGTTTGGCCTCCATCCGGCCAGCCTCGCATGCGAGGCGGGAAAGCCGGTTTACTGCGCATTGCCACTCGCGGCCGAAACCACCGAGCTGGAAGCCCTGGTTGATCTCGTCGAGACCCGCGGCGTGCCCTTCATGACCGAATTTCCCAGGCGCTCGTATCCGGCCACGATTCGGCTGCGGGAGCTGCTGGCGGGCGAGCTCGGCGCTCCTCGACTGATCCTGGGCCATACGCGGCTGCACGGTTACGACCGATACGCCATTCCGGGTCCGACGACCCAGATCGCCCCTTCGCCGCTCTTGGTCGATCCGGGGAGTTTCTTGCTGGACTGGTGTCGGCATGTTTTTGGGGCCCCCTTCGAGCGGCTCGTGGGGACCTCGAGCCGGGTTCTCGACACACCGGAGATCGCGTCCGGGGAGACGGATTTCGAGACGTTTTCCGCGCGGTTCGTTGGCGGGGGTACAGCCAACCTTTCCTACGGCAGGCATCATCGGTCGGTCTGGGGCGAGACGAGCCGGTTTTTCCCCGCGCAAGGGTTCCAGGTCTATGCCGAGCGTGGAGCGGCCTGGCTTGAGATGCCGGAAAAGATCGTGTGGTCGGCGGGAAGCGGGGTCAATGAAGAGCGCCTGCCCGTCGAGCCAAGCGTGGGGGACGTCCTGAACGAGGAGTTTTATCGTCTCGCGAGAGAGGGAGGGTCGCCGTCCCCTTCGCTTCGCGAGACTCTCGAGCTTGCGAGGCTGATCGAGGTCTTGAGACGAAGCCAGGTCGACGCTTCGCGTTCGAGTTGATCGGTCCCGGACGAGGACCGAACCAGGCGGGCAGGGGCCGGGCTCGGGTTTCGCCGCGTCGGTCCGGGAGGAACATATGATCGCCATCCCAGATGTCCGCGGCTCGCGGTGGCGATCGGCGGGTTTGTCGGCGCTTGTCCTACTGGCGGCGATCGTGGGGCTAGCCCTCATGGTGGATTCGGAGCGGCGGTCCTCGGCGACCTATGACGAGACGCTGTACCTGCGAACGGCCGCCTGGTGGTGGCGAACAGGCGACCAGGAAGACATCACACGGGCGGGCTCGCCTCTTTCGTTCTGGAAGATCCAGCAAGCGCCCGTGCTCTGGGTGCTGGATCACACGGGCCGGGGAAGCTGGATCGACGATCCGGAGGGGCACGAGCCAGAGCTCTTGACCTGGGCCCGACTGGGGGGCCTCTGGATCTGGGTGGCGGCCTTGCTCGCCACCGCGTACTGGAGCCTGAGGCTTCACGGTGGCGGGGCGATGGTGCTGGCCGCCTGGTGGTTCGCGCTCTCGCCCAATCTTCTGGCGCACGGTTGCCTGGCGACCATGGAGCTTCCCATCACGGCCGCCTTCTCGGGCTCGGCGTACTTGTTTTGGTCCTATCTCGCGACCGGCCGCGATCGCGCGTTCATCGGGTCTGGGCTCTTGGCTGGGGTTGGATTTTCCTGCAAGTTCACCGCGATCCTCATGCCGGCCCTGTTCATGCTGGCGTGGCTTACGGGTCGTCGTCGGCCGTGGCTTCACCAGCTCGGTCGGGGGGCGATTCTGGGGGTGCTCTTTCTCGTCCTCATGGTCGTGGGTGACGTCCTTACGACCGGATTCGCCACCTTGTCCTCAAGCCGACAGGTGGGTCGGCACCCCAGGGTCGAGGCCCATTTCCCGCCCAGGCTGGCGCGGGTCGTCTCGATCCTGGTCGAGACCCCCATCCCCCAGGATTTCGTCGGTTTCCTGCGACAGATCGAACATCAACGCTCGGGAGGGCCAGGTTACCTTCTGGGCCGGCGTAAGCTTGGCGGCTGGCCGCACTATTACCTTGTCGCCATGATGTACAAGGTCCCCTTGCTGTTCTGGGTCGTCGTCGCGGCCCGGGTCCTCGCGAACCGTCGAATCGCCGCGGGCCCGGCGAGCAACATGCCCGCGGTCGTGGCCGTCCTGTTCCTCGCGGCGGCCTCGATGGCATCGTCCCGGAATTTTGGCTTTCGCTATCTCTTGCCGGTCGCGCCCCTGATGATTGTCTGGATCTCGGGCCTCGCTCGATCAGGGGGGATCGGACGCTCAATCGTGGTCGCGGGCCTGATCGGTCAGGTCGTCGCGGTGGCGTCGATTCACCCTTATGAGCTCACGTATTTCAATGTGCTCGCCGACCGATGGGGGGGCGGGCGTGGGGTCCTGGCCGACTCCAATCTCGACTGGGGCCAAGGATTACGAGGGCTGGCCAAGCTCCAGCGCCGGGATCCGCGTCTACGCGACCTTACGCTCTATTATTTTGGCGATGCCAGCCCCAGGGTCCATGGCGTGGCGGGACGAGCCTACGTGGTCCACGCGGAACGGACAGAGGGGGATTTCCCCTCGGTCCTCGAGGCGAACTCGAGTTACCTGGCGGTCTCCGCGTCGCTCAAATGGGGACCCTGGGGGCCCGAGGGCTATTTTCGCGAGCTCGACACGATCACGCCCGTGGCCTGGACACCCGACGGCACGATCGCGATCTACCGGGTGAGCGACTTGAAGGCAATGCGTCAATAAACATCCGCGCCCCGGGAAAGCCGGTCCTCGAGCCCATCGGCCGCCTGGGCGACTCTCCGCGCCAGGTCGTGAGCGCTCAATCTTGAGAGCGATCCGACGTCGACATTCTCGATCACGACGAAATACTCCTCTCCGCGGAGGACCCGGACGGCGAACCGACCCTCGACAATTCGCCCGTTGAGCTTGAGCACGGCCCGGCAGTCTCGTTCGTCCACGGTTCCACACACGGAGACCAACGAGATGATCGAGCGACCCTCGGAATCGGTCCCCGCGGGTCCCAGGTAGACCGCCTGGCGACGGCCAAGCCCAAGAGGCACGACCAGCCGCCAACCGCGCTGGGTCGGGCTCGCCTCATAGCCCGATGATCGGGCGAACGCGTCGACCATTCGCGCGACATCGGGATCGGCCGGCTCCGGTGTCTCGTGAGGCTCGATCGCGTCCAGACCCGCGACGGCGTCGGGACTCGCCTTCCCAAGCGAGAGCCCACAGGCCGTGCAAGAGCGCTCGGCGGCGTGATTCATGCCCGCGCAGCGAGCACAGACGATCGTCATGACGATCATGGTCGTGTCAACCCATCGAATCCCCGAACGAACCCGAACCCGCTCATTCGTTCTTCACGGTGAGAGTCGCCAGCAGGGCGTCGAATTCCGGGCGAATCTTGGTCATCGTCTTGTCGGGCCCGACCATCTTGATGAAATAGCTCACGCGGTCGGTGACGATGATCGCCCCCAACAGGCGGGCACTGTCTCGATCAGGCTCGGCTTTCGCGCCAAACGAGGCGGGGTGATAGCGGCCCGAGGTCTCGACACGGGTCGCCTCGATGTTCTTGCATTTGACCTTCTTGACCTCGGCCTCGGGGACGTTGTCGGTCTTATCCTTGAACTGATTCCGCCAGCGCTTGATGTTGTCGTCGACCGTGCCCGCGCCCCCGGGAAAGGCGTAAACGACCAGCTCGGCCGGGAAATCGTCTCCATCGACGGGATCGACCTTGAGCTCGGCCAGCCGCATCCGCGACGAGGGGGTGCTCGATTTCCAGGTCTTGGGTGCCTCGAACTTGACCCCTTGGGCCTCGATCGTTCGCGCGGGCTCGTCGCCACCAGCCGCGACCAACGCCGCCAGGATGCCAATCGCGGGCGCGATCGCCCGCCTTAACGATGCCACTGCGTTCATCATGATCCTCCCTATTGTTTTACCGAGTCTCGGATTTCGACAAGCCGCCGAAGAAACCAGCAACCACCCCGACCAACTTGCGAATCAACCCGGCGACGGCTAACTTACCAGGCAAGGCATCGTCAAAACCAGGGATCAGCGGACCTGGTTACCCACCTGAATCATGACTCGCCGCACCTATTGGGAGCAAACACCGTGAGCCGATTCGCACTTTTCGGACTCTGCGCGGCCGTTCTCTGCGTCGTCGACCGACCCGCCCACGCCCAGAAACGCGCGCCCGGCGGCGCGAAGGTTTTCCTGCTCTCGGGAGGCCAGCGCCAGCACCACGGCTACCGCGACCAGGCATTGTACCTGTCGGCGGCTCTCGAGAACACCGGGCGATTCGAGGTCACGATCGGCGAGGACGCCGCCATCCTCGAAACCCCTTCGATGCAAAAGTACCAGATGCTCATCGTGGCCGCGGATCGTCGCGACGAGGAATTCAAATTCACCCCCGCCCAGCAACAGGCGATCTTCGACCTGGTCCGCTCCGGCCGCGGCTACGTCTCGATCCATGGCGCGGACAACGCGGCCAAGGATTGGCGCCCGGAATGGAAGGAAATGCTCGGAGGAGTCTTTTCCCATTTCGGACTTCCCGACGGGAAAACCCGGAAGGGATCGTTTCAAGTCAAGATCGTCGACACCACCAGCCCGATCACCCAAGGAATCGGCGACTTTCCACTCAAGGACGAGCTCTACTACCAGATGCAGATGGCCGACGACGTCCACCCCCTGGCCGTGATCGAATATCAGGGCAAGGAATGGCCCGTCGCCTGGACCCATACGTTTGGCAAGGGTCGGGTCTTTCACACCAACCTGGGCCACCGCGACTTCGGCCCCGACAAGGACGACCCCCTGCGAAACCCCAACCTGCTCAAGCTCATCCTGCAAGGGGCCGACTGGTCCGTCGCGACTCGCTGACATCGCGAGCACGGCCAATATCGCCGAGTCGCCCAGGAGGAAAACTCCCGGGCGACCCCGACGAGGGCGCGAAAGACCCGCTCTCGCCTCGTGCTTTCGACCGGATTTCCGCTCAACCACGCAGCTTGACGGCGATCCCGGCGACATGGCGGCCCTGGAACCGAGCAATGGCGAGTTCGTTGGCCGTCGGCGTTCGCTCACCCCTGGGGCCGGCGATGGTCGTCGCCCCATAGGGGGTTCCACCCGAAATCTCGTCGAGGTTCGAGAGCTCCGGGGCCGCGTACGGGACGCCGGCCACCACCATTCCATGGTGATAAAAGAACGTATGCATGTGGACTAAGGTCGTCTCCTGTCCCCCATGTTGGGTGCCGGTGGACGTGAAGGCGCTGCCGACCTTTCCGACCAGCGCCCCGCGCATCCAGACGCCCCCGGTCGCGTCCAGGAACGCCTGCATCGAGGCCGTCGCGCTGCCAAACCGCGTCGGCGTCCCCAGGATCAGGGCGTCGGCATCGGCGAGCGAGCCAGGGTCGGCCGTCGGAATATGGGCGAAGACCTTCTTGGCCTCGACCGCCCCCATCTTCGCCAGGACCTCGGGGGGCAGGGTCTCGGCCACCTGCGCGAGCACTACCTCCACGCCAGGCACCTCGCGAGCACCCGCCGCGATCGCCTCCGCGAGCTGATAGACGTGGCTGTAGAGACTGTGAAAAACAATGTGAATCCTCACCGACATTGGGACCTCCTCGAAAACAACGGCCTCGAATACGACTCAACCCGCATGCTTCCGTGCCGAGCCCCCGCGACCAGAATCGGAGCTCACGACAGTCAATCTGACTACCGTCTATGCCTGTACCGTCGATCTGTAGATTGCTTTGTTATTCACGGCGTTGAGTCGATCGCTCGAGTCGCTCCAGGAATTCGTGAAGCAGGTGCGACTCACCGGCGGTGAGCACGCCGAAGACCGCCTCAATCAAGGCGATTTGGCTAGGCCAGGCCTGGGCCAGGAGGGTTCGGCCGCGATCGGTGAGTGAGAGCCGATTGACGCGCCGGTCGTCGGGGTCGGGCCGGCGCTCGACCCATCCGGCCGCGCTCACACGGTCGATCAACCCGACCACGTTCCCCTTCGTGACCAGCAGCCGCTCAGCCAGCTCTTGCTGGGTAATCCCCTCGCCATGCGCGAGCGTCGCCAGGACGTCGAACTGCGCGAGTGTCAGCCCATGAACCGCCAGCGATTCCCCGATCCGACGTTCCAGTCGCGCGTGAACCCGAAGCATCGTCGTGAAAACCCGACCCCGCCAGGGCCGAGGATCCTCGTTCAAGACCGACAACAACGGCTTCTCGGCCTCCCGTCTTTCACTCATATCGTTTAAGTCTAAACGATTGTGCCAGCATGTCAAGGCCCGTCAGGAGGAAACCTCACCAAAGTGTCATCCCTCGGCTCGGAGCCTGGTTGTGATTGTCGGAGTGATGTCATAAACTCATTGAGCCGATGCATGGCGCGAGGGTCATATCATCGGCACTTAACATGATTTCACCACGAAAGAGGCGTCGATGAGTGTCCCCGCGCGCGGTTTCCCCCAGAATCGAGGGTCCAAGCGACGAGGCGGGAAACCCGCGACCTGGCGGCCCAGTGTCCGCGACCACGAGCTCGAGCGCCGGGTGACTCCGGCGACGCTGACCACGTTCGATTTTCAGATCCCGGCCGCCGTCGCGAACATGGGGGTGGAGCTCGGGCTCTTCGGCAACGCGGTCCCGAGCCAGCCGCAACCCACGACCGAGCAACAGTATCTGGCCGAGACCGCGCCGGGCGCCTATGCGTTCCAGGACGTGCCGACGTCCGGTTCGTTGCCGCTGATCACGCTCGCCAGCCCGTCGACCTCGAATACGCTGCCGGTCGACGTGTCGATCCCGATTCCGGCCCAACAGCTCTTGGCGGGGGAGGCCGTGATGTTCGTCGGGGCCAACAAGGGCCTCACGATCCTGTCGAGCGCCAGCTACAGCACCGGTTTCGTCGCCGTCCCGACCACGGCGACCAATCCCAACGACGTGTTTTCCTTGTTTGAGTTGACCAACACACAGTCAAGCACCGGCCAGTATTCGCTGGATGTCGACATTTCGGAGATCGACCAGCTCGGGTTCACGTACACCGTCACGTCGTCAAACGCGGCACCCTATCCGCTCTCGACGGTGGGGACGACGCCGGTCCGGTCCACGTTTTTCACCCAGTTCAAGAACACGTTCTCGGCGAATAACACGGCGTTCCTGGAATCGCTCGCGCTGGGTCAAAATAGCGCATCCCAGCAATTGCGGCTCGTCGCGCCCCAGACCATCCTGGGGACTTTCGAGAGCGCGGGTCCAAACCTGCTCTCGGCGGCCGCGCAGGGGACGGGCGGGAGCGGCGGGCTCGTCGCGGGGACGGCGTATTATTACCTGATCACCGCCAAGAGCGCGACCGGCGAGACAATCCCCAGCGCGAACCTGGCGTACGCGGGGGGGATCGCGAATTCGACCTCGAGCGTGGTGCTCAACTGGCAGGCGTACACGGGCATTCAAAACGGCTCGGGGCAGACCAACCCTTTTGTTTCGGGGAGTTCCGAGACGACCGGCTACAACATTTACCGCGGGGTGGGCCAAGCACCCGACGGCGGCGCGCACCCGCCGGCAATCAGCGCGTTCCAGCTCATCGGGACGGCCTCGGGCGCGAACACGACCTCGTTCACCGACACCGGTCTGACCCCGACCAGCCAGTCGCCGCCGTCAAACAGCTATGGTTTCGACCCGCTGAGCGCGTATTTCACGCCGGCGATCGAGCAGTTTTTCAGTTATTACACCACCCACACCTTCACCTATACGCAGAGCCCGCAGGTTCCAGGTTACGGCGACACGACCTTTTCAGGCCGAGTGGCGACCTTTGTCCCCACCTGGGAGTCGGTGGGTTCAAACGTCCCGTACACGGCCCTCCGGCTCACCGGCTCGGGGGGGGAATTCAACGGCGTCACGTTCAATATCTACGATCCCCTGTTCTCGACCAACACCAACGGAATCACGGGGCTCTCGCCGATGCCCTCGTGGCTGGCGGCGGCTTCGGCCGCGTCGGAAACGCCGGCTCAGATGGTCTTTGGATGCGACGGCGTCTTCGCGACGAATACGATCGACCCCAACGTCCTCGACATCGGGTCGACGAACCCCGGCGTGCCCGTCGGAGACGCCGAGACATCGATCGGCAATATTGAAAACGTGATCGTGTCGGCCTTTAACCGCGGCCTGGCGACCCTATCGCCCAACCTGGGCCCCAACCAATGGGTTAACCCGCTCCAGTTCACCGCCGCGCCGACGCCCGGCACGGGAGGAGCGCTCGGGTCGGGCCAAACCTATTATTATGAGATCACGTCCGTACTCGCCTCGGGGGGCGAGACGGTGCCCACGCGGGAGGTCGCGGCGACCCTGGCGAGCGGCCAGGGCTCGGTCACGCTGAGCTGGGCCGCGGTCGACCCCTCGGTCGCGACATCCATCAACATCTATCGCGGCACGGCCTCCGGCCAGGAAACCCTGATCGCCTCCATCCCCAACACCGCGCCCCCGCCGTCCTCGTTCGTCGACACCGGGGGTCAGGCCACCTCCTCGGTGACGCCCCCCTATCGGTTCTATGCCCCGGGCTCGACGTCCAACCTTTACTCGGCCTTTCTGCACCAGAACAGCACGACCAACCCCGCGACCGGCGTCAGTGTCAACGGGCTGGTCTACGGCTTCCCTTTCGATGACCAGGGGAACTTCTCGACCAACATCCAGTATCCGGCGGGAAACCTTCCCACCACCGTGACCTTCACGATCAACGACTTCAGCGTGGGCTCCAGTCCCGCGCCAATCACGGCGACCGCGGGAAATCCGTTCTCGCTCTCGTTCTCGGGAACGACCGGCGAAACGATCCATTTCAGCACCACCGACGCCCGTGGCGTCCTGCCCGCCGACTACACGTTCACGGCATCGGACGACGGAGCACATGTTTTTTCCTTGACCTTGGATCAAGCCGGGACCGAGCTCGTGACGATCACCGGCCCGGGGGGCGGATATACCCAGTCCGAGTCCGTCGTGGTCTTGCCGGCGGCGGCCAGTCAAATCGTGTTTGTCCCCTTGCCGAGGACGGAATTCGTCAGGACCCCGTTCGCCGTGGCCGTGGAGGCGCTCGACGCCTATGGTAATCTCGCCACCAGCGCCAGCGGCGTTGTCACGATCAGGAGCCCCGACCTTTACAGGCCGCTGAGCGTGGCCTTCCAGAATGGGACAGCCGAGTTCACCGCGACGTTCAAGCGGGCTGGACGTTACTTCCTGCGGGCGACTTCGTCCCTTGGGACGGCGGTCTCGAGTCCGATCGGCGTCTCGAACGCGACCTATTTCGCCGTCCGCGGGAGCAAGTTCATGGCGGCGGGTCGGCCACTTCGGCTCTCGGTCCTCGCGCGTCGGCCGTATGGGCTTCTCGATCGGAACTACGGCGGCACGGTCGACGTCTATGACGGCGGCATGCTGATCGGTTCCGGGGTCGCCAGGGGAGGCGTGGCCGAAATCACGATCACACCCCCCCCGGAGCCTAGGGATCAATGGCTCGTCTTCCGCGACAGCATCAAGGGCTCGGTCGCCGGCCGCAAGCTCGTCGTCATCACCCGGAGCGCCATCCCGTTTTTTCATGTGAAGGCATGAGCGCGCGAGGGATGGCCCGTGGAAGATCGATCCGGATCGGCTCATTCCAGAGGTCCAAGGGGGCCCGAGTCATCCGTTACCGTCGGTCCCTTCAGCCGCTCGCGATCCTGGTCTGATTTCAGCGTGGTCGGGCTCTTCCAACCACGGTCTTTCCTCGGGTAGGATCCAGATTGCTTTCACGTACAAACGTGGGACCCCCTACGCGCTGGGTCGGCCCTTCACGGCTGTCGCCCCGGAGTGATGGGATCGCGCCA
>JAKBAP010000530.1 GCA_021808995.1 Planctomycetota bacterium
GGCGATCGAGCGCGACCCGCGGCAGCTTGACGTCCGGCTGTTGCTGGGGCAAACCCAGCTTGCGATGGGCAACTATGACCAGGCGATCGAGCAGGCGAGGCTGGTTCAAAAAAGCGAGAAGGAACGACCCCAGGCGGTCTTGCTCGAGGCACGGGGACTGGCCGGGCTGAGCCGGACCGCTGGAAAGTCCAAGGACGCTCTCGCGATGGCGCGAACCCGCCTGCGGGGCGCGATCAAGGCCGACCCTGGGTTTCTCGACGCCTACCATACACTGGCCGAGATCGAGCTCGAGGCTGGGGATAAACCCGCCGCGATCCAGGTCCTCAAGTCCGCGCTGGCCGTGAACCCCAAGGATGGAGCCGCCGCCTCGCGACTCGTCCAGGTGCTCTCGCAGCGGCTCCCAGACGGGAAATCCACCTCCCCGGCCGAGCTCGCCGAGGCCAAGACCATCGCCCGCGAGGTCGTCGCGCGTGACGATAAGGGGCTACTCGACCTGGCGATCGCGATTGGGTTTCACAAAGCGCTCCAGCTTGATCTCGCCCTCCCCCACGCCGAGACCGCGGCGGCGAAGCTCGATACGCCCCAGGCCCACTTGAATCTGGGCGACCTGCTGCTCTCGATCGCCGAGTCCCGACCACGAGGTCCCCAGGCCACGACCGATCTCAATCGCGCCATCGCCGAATACGACAAGGTGGTCAAGGCCGACCCGAATTCGATCGAGGCCGTCAATAATAAGGCCTGGATCTTGCACACGTATCTTGGCCAGAGCGAGAAAGCTCTCGAGATCGTGCTCGGTCTCCGCTCGCGAGTTCGGCCGGCCTCGCTACCGGGCGAGTTCGACGACACCCTGGGCTCGATCCAGGAAGCCGTCGGTCAGACGCGGGCGGCCGAGGAATCGTATCTGGACGGGCTGAGGAAAGCCCCCGACCACCCGGTGCTGAATTTTCACCTGGGTAAGCTCATCTCGGCCGATCCCAGGCGCGCCGCCAAGGCACGGGCCTATCTTGACAAGGCCCTCACCGCCCGCGACCGCCTCACGCCAAGCATGGTCCAGGAGGCCGACGGGATCCTCAGACGCCTCAGCCAGGCCAGCAACCCGCAAGGAGCGCCTGGCGCTCCCCGATCGCTCGACAGGGCCAGTCTCGATCGCTAAAGTTAAGGCATGAACGCACGTCCGGATTAGACACCCGATCCGGGCGATTTCCCTCATGACGGAGCTCCCATTGATGCAGACAGGTCAACTCACTAGCGTCGTCTCGCTCGCCCTCGTGCTCGCGCTTGTCTTGACGGCCTTCGCCGTCGCGCCGGCGACCGCGCAGGAAGACGAGAAACACCCGATCGTGATCCTCGACACCAGCATGGGCGAGATCACGATCGCGCTTTACCCCGACAAGGCCCCGATCACCGTCGCGAACTTTCTCAAATACGTGGACGACGGCTTTTACGACAACCTCGTCTTCCACCGCGTGATCCCCGGTTTCATGATCCAGGGGGGCGGGATGGACGAGAAGATGAACGAAAAGAAGGATGGCCTCCGCGGCCGCATCAAGAACGAATCCAGCAACGGCCTGTCAAACGCGCGAGGGACGATCGCGATGGCGCGGACTTCCGACCCGAACTCGGCGACGTGCCAGTTTTTCATCAATCATGCCGACAATGATCGGCTCGACACCTACGGTGGGGGCTATGCCGTCTTCGGGAAGGTGATCGGGGGTATGGACGTCGTCGATAAGATCGCCAAGGTTGAAACGACCTCGAAGGGGGGCGGGCACGAAAACGTGCCGGTCCAGGCCGTGGTGATCAAATCCGCCAAGCGCAAGGATAAGAAATAACCGCGGAACACGTCCGTGATTGGCCGCCATGGCGTGCCTTGACCGGTTTCGCCAGGGCTTCTACGATGTCGTTATTCAAGGTCGCTCCACTTGTGGGGCGACCGTCTTGCTTTTGTATGGCCGTTGCTTTCCCCTGGACCGATCAAGGAGTCGTGAATGGCTCATATTGTCGCCGAGCCGTGCTTTGACTGCAAATATACGGACTGCGTGGTTGTCTGCCCCGTCGATTGTTTCTATGAGGGGGCTCAGATGCTTTACATTCACCCCGAGGAGTGCATCGACTGCGAGGCGTGCGTCCCTGAATGCCCCGTCGAGGCGATCTTTCACGAGGACAACCTACCCGACGAGTGGAAGGAATACACCGCCCTCAACGCCGAGGAGTCGCCCAAGCACCCGGTGATTACCGAGAAGAAAGACCCCCTCGAAGCCACGGGTTGTAAGAAAAAGTAAGCCCGGGAAGGGAACCTCGGCCCCTGGGGTCGATCCGGCTCGAAGCATCAAGGACGAGCTGGCCCAAGCATTGCTGGGCTGGCTCGTCCTTTTTCATGGTCGCCCCGGATGCCTGGGCCGAAACAAAAACGGGCGGCCTCCGAAAGGGAGACCGCCCGGAACGCCGCGGAGACGGCACGAGCCTCACCGCGGATGATGTTTTGCCTTGGGCTGATCGACGATGAACGACACGTGATGGCCCTTCTTGACGGGGTGGTGAGCCACCGGGTGATTGACCTCGCCATGCCCGACGAACGTGTGGTGAACCTTGGGCTGGTTGGGCTTCACATGATGGACCACGTGGGGATGAACGTGGGGCTTGGGATGATGGACGAATCCCTTTTTCTTGTGATGGATCGGCCCGGTCGGGGCCGGTGTCGGGGTGATCGGGGTGATCGGGTTGGGCGTCGGCGAGGGGGCTGGCGAGGGAGTGATCGGGGCGGGCGCGGTCGATCCGATGGCGACGACGACGTTGTCGGCGTATCCGACATTGGCCGTGCCAAGCGTACTGACGACGGAGCCGGGATTGATCGCCACGTCGAGGGTGCCGCCGCTCGTGAACTGACCCGCCAGATTGAACTGGACGGTGTAACCGTCGATCCACGAGAGGCTGACGGGGTGGGCTGGGTCGCTGGGATTCAAGGCCGAGCCTGAAAGGACCAGGTCGGTGGCCGTGATATCCCGCGAATTGACGTTGCCCGAGAAGGTGACGGTGACCGTGGTGGGGGCGGCGGACGCTTGCAGGGTCGCCCCCGACGCATAGGTCGCGCCGGTGTTGGGAACAAGCGAGGTCGTCACCACCCGGAACTCGCCTCCGATCGCCGTCCCACCGGTGCCCTGGAACTCAAACGCCCCCACGTCGCGAGGTCCATAGCCCGGCAGCCCAAAGCCGCCACCTGGGATCTTGACCTGGCTGTTGCCCAGGAGGTCGGTCGTGATCGCGGAGGACTGCCAGGCGTTGTCAATGGCCGCCGAGGCCGCGGTAATCTGGAAGTCGGCGTCCAGGATGAAGGTCGCCGGT
>JAKBAP010000531.1 GCA_021808995.1 Planctomycetota bacterium
TCACGGGGAGGTCGATTTTTTGGGTCTTCCCCGCGCGGATGATGGTCAGTGGGGTCTTGCCGTCCTTGGTGACTTTCTGGACCAGGTAGTTGAAATTGAGCCTGAGGTCGTCGTTGATCTTGACCATGCCGATGTTGTCGATGTCGTGGTCGCCGATCTTGGTGATCAGGTCGAACGGTTTCAGGGGGTCGTTGGGCTCGCTGGGGTCGAGGGTGTGGACGACCATTCCCTGGGGTTTCCGATCGAGGCCCAGATAGGCGCGGAGCGCGTCGTTTTCCAGGGTCTGAAGCGCGTCGTGCATGGCGGGCTTACCGTCGTAATGGCCGTCGGCGGTGTCCTTGAGGAAGAGGTCGATCTCCTCGGTGGGGATGATATAGCCGATATTGTCGGCCTGGGTGAGCTTGCTGAAGATCAGCCCCACCATCTTGCCGTCGATCAGGGCTGGGCCGCCGCTATTGCCTGGGTTGATCGCGGCGTCGACCTGAATTCGCAGGCCCGAGGTCCCCTCGCCATAGGCCGTGAACTCGATTCGGGAGACGATCCCCTTGGTGACCGACATGGTGGAGCCGCCAGTGGGATAGCCATAAACCAGGACCGAGTCCTTGATCCTGGGCAAGGCGGCGTTTCGCGCCAGCGGTGGACGTTTCTCGAAAAAGCTCTCGTCGTCGAGCGTGATCAGGGCGAGGTCGATCCCGGGCGCGACCGCCACGACATGGGCGGGGAGCTTGTCGCTCGATTGGTGGCTCTCGACGAAAAGCTGGCTGGCATAGAGCACGACATGGGCATTGGTGAGGATTCGCTTACCGTCGATGACCACCCCGGTCCCGCTCGCTTCCTGGGGATTTTGCTTGGTCCAGGGGTGGGTGAGGTCAGGCATCCGCATGGTGGCCGAGATCTTCACGACCGAGTCGCGGATCCTGGACTCCTGGGCATCGTCATCCAACACGCCCGCGGTGGCCGGCCCGCCGGACGCGGCCAGCATCCCGAGCACGAGGGCCGACCAGTTCATTCCCGCGCCGAGAATCCTTCGGATATTCATCGCCTCGATCGCTCCTTGTCGCAGTGTACGCCCTGTTCGACCCAAGCGACCAAGTCGCCGCGCTAGAGGAACCGCGCGTCGCGAACCGGGCGCTCCGAATCACGTCCCAATACTAACTTCATGGGAACCCACTGAATAGAACACGCGAACGGACGACTGTCAAAAGGGGGGAATCAATCCGATAGCGCGAATGAGAGCCTCCGTTGATAGTCGGCGAGCAGCTCGGATTCGGGAGGGAGGAGCTGAAAGATGGCGACCATCGTTTTTCGCGCCTGTTCGCGGATCGGGTTTTTCTGGGTTTCCACCAGGTCGAGCGCGATCTCGAGGGCTTGGTCGTGTTTTCCGCCGGCGGCGAGGGCCTCGGCAAGGGCCAGCTTGAGCCCAGGATCGCCGGGGTTTCGCGCGGCCGCCTGGCGGGCGGCGTCGACGTTGGGGGCCGAGGCGGCCATTTGCTGGAGGGTGAGCTCGGCCTTGATCCGCTCGGCCTCGGGCTCAAGGAAGCCTTTCTTTTCCCATTCAAGCACCCAGGCGGCGGCCTCCTCGAGATCCCCCCGCGCGATCGCCAGCCGGGCCGTCCCCTCCTGCGCGAGGGCCAGGTCGGGCTCGAGTAGCAGAGCCTCCCGGTAAATGGCGGCGGCCCGCTCGGGGTCCTCGGCTTCGATCCCGGCCGCTTCCTGGGCCAGAAGCATGGCCCGTGATGGGATCAAACGATCGAGCCAGCCCCGGATCGCCTGCTCGGAATGCACCCCCACGAAGCCGTCCACGGGCTGCCCATCGCGAATTCCGTAGACCGCCGGGATCGAGCGGATGCCAAACTGCTCGGCGAGCTCGGGCGATTCCTCGGTGTCGACCTTGGCCAGGATAAACCGGCCCGCGTATTCCTCGGCCAGTTTCTCGAGGACCGGCCCGAGCATTCGACACGGACCGCACCAGGCCGCCCAGAAGTCGACCACCACCGGAACCTCGCGCGATCGATCGAGGACCTCGTGCTCGAAGGTCATCGTCGTCGGCTCGATCACATAGGGTGAACCCCCGTCCTCGCCTACGTCCGCCATTCCAGACTCCTCGCGTGAATCTCGCTCGCGAATCACCCCGTCGCAGTCCTCCATTCAAACAGAGATCGACTCGGGCCGACCAGTAGCTCGCGGCCAGGCTCGCCGATTCCCTCTTGAACTCGACGGGGTTTCAGCGTGATACTCTAGGACATGGAACTTGGGCCGAGACGCGCGAGCGGGGCCCAGGGTGAGCCGGGGGGGACCCTGGCAATGGGGATTTGTGAACCTGGTCAGGGCGGGAACGCAGCAGCCATAAGCAACATCCGCATGTGCCCGGGAGAACCTCCCCGGCTCTCCCTGGCCCCCGTCCTACCGAGGGGCATGGATTTGGGGTAACGTCCGTCGCGGCTGAAATCCCAACCACTCGCCCCCCCGCGGGCCCCGGAGAGCGCCCGTGGCGAAATCGACCAGAGCCCCGGAACCCAAGCCCAGCGAAACCGGCCCATCCGCGCCGGCCGCCCCTTATACGGTTGTCGCGCGGCGGTATCGCCCCCCACGGTTTGACGATCTCGTTGGCCAGGACCACATCGTCCGCGCCCTCAAGAACGCCATCCGGCTCAATCGCATCGCCCAGGCGTATTTGTTTTGCGGGACCCGTGGGGTCGGCAAGACCTCGATCGCTCGGATCTTCGCCAAATGCCTGAATTGCGTCCGCGGGCCGACCGTCGATCCCTGCCTGGAATGCGACGCCTGCGTCGCCATCGGCCGCGGCCAGGACGTCGACGTGATCGAGATCGATGGCGCGAGCAACAACGGCGTCGAGCAAGTGCGCGAGCTACGGCAAAACGCCGGCCTACGACCCAGCCGCTCGCATTATAAGATTTATTACATCGACGAAGTTCACATGCTCACGACCGCGGCCTTCAACGCCCTCCTGAAGACGCTCGAGGAGCCGCCGGCCCACGTGAAGTTCTTTTTCGCGACGACCGAGCCCAACAAGATCCCGATCACGGTGCTCTCGCGGTGCCAGCGCTATGATTTCGCGGGGATTGGACCGGACGCGATCGCGGGAAGCCTCGCGGCCGTCTGCGCCGGCGAAGGGGTCGAGGCCGAGCCCGAGGCCCTCATGGTGGTCGCCAGGCGGGCCGGCGGGTCGCTGCGCGATGCTCAATCGTTGCTCGAGAGCCTCCTGGCCTCGGGCGCGTCCCCACTCACGGTGGAGCTGGTTCAGTCGCTCCTGGGGGCGGCCAGCGAGGAGTCGCTCCTCGAAATCCTCGAGGCGATCGTCGATCACGATCCGGCCGCG
>JAKBAP010000074.1 GCA_021808995.1 Planctomycetota bacterium
GGTAAGTCAGGAGGCCGATTCCAATCCAGGCCGCGTACAAGGCCGGCCCGTCCTCTCCATTTGGAACCACGAATCTCAGGACGATCACCGAACCTACGAGAACAAGCGTCGTTAAAATCACAACATGATGCGACGTCCGCATCGCGAGCAGGGCCTGCCGCCAGCCGATCGGCCCCACGCCCCTGAGCCAGCCAGGGCGCGGCAGGCGTAGGCGGGCCGAGCTCTTGGGCGCGGCGACGGCCACGCCGCCGGCCTTCCTGACGCGCTGGCGGAGCTCGAGGAACCGCTGGGTCGTCGCGGCGGCCGATTCCAAATAATTGGCGTCGAGCTTGAAAACCAGGAGCAAGAGGGCCAGGTCGATCGCCGCCGCGACCAATCCCCAGCCCACGAGCGTCGGGAAGACCTTGGCCGCCATGATGGCCCGCGCGAAAGGCTCGAAAGGGGCAAGTGCGATCCGCCCGCCCCACGATTGGCGGAGCGCGTTCACAAGCTGAAGGTTGGGCGTGAACCCCACTCGGGCGTAAGCCTGGGTCGCGCCCAGGATGAGCAAGAGCCCGATCGCGGAGAGCAGGAATCGCCGGGTTCGCGTTCGCGACGATTCCAGCACGATCTGCCCGACCAGCGAGGCGGCCAGCCCCAACAATTGAAAAAACAAGGCTATCAGCATAAGTCCGACCCATCCGGCGAACCAAGATCGGAGATAAATCAGCATCGCGGAGCTCATGAAGAGCGACCACGTGGCTATTCCGATCAAGGAGCGGCCGATCTTGTAGGCCAAGAGCTCGTGGCGATGGAACGGGGCTGGAAACAGGAAGTCGACCTCGGCGGGGGTGAACATGAAGGCCCGCTCGCCGGCGGCGGTGAAGGTGAAGACGAGGGCCATCATCATGAGCCCGAAAGGGAGGAACGATTCGATCGTGTCCGCGAACAAGGACAGGCCGTTTTTGCCTGGCAAGAACGCCGGCAAGACCAACGACGGACCCACGACAAGCGCGATCACCAGGATCCCGAAACCGATGAGTAACGCGCCGCGAGGGGTTCTGGAGAACCGTTTGAATCGGCGCCGGCTTGATCGAGCGCTCAGGTGGATCAGCTTGGCGAGGGCGGGGTTCATGATGGGCATGGACGCTTCCTTATTGGAGCTCACGCCGGGGCGGTTTGCTCGGTCGCGCGGAAAAACAACTCCTCGAGCGACGACCGGCCGTCCAGGCCCGGATAGCGCGCGTGGGCCTCGGCGAGAGTGCCATGAAAGAGCGCCTGGCCTTTGTTCAGGATCAACAGGTGCGTACAGAGATCCTCGACCAGCGAGAGCAAATGCGAGCTCACCATGACCGCCGAGCCGGCCCTGGCGCGGTCGGCGATGGATTTCTTGAGGACGCGGATGCCGTAGGGGTCGAGGCCGGTCAACGGCTCGTCAAACAAGATCGCCTTCGGCTCGTGGAGATAGGCGCAACAAATCGCGACCTTTTGGCGCATGCCGCGGGAGAGTTCCTGGGCCAGGGAGTCGCGTTTCTCGGTGAGCTCGAATTGCTCAATCAGGGCGGCGGCCTTGGGCGCGAAGTCGGCGACGCGATAGGCGGCGGCCATGAATTCGAGGTGTTCCCAGATGGTGAGGGCGTCGAAGAGCCGGGGATCGTCGGGGATCAGGGCGAGCTCTTGTTTCGCGGCGAGCGGGTCGACGGCGAGGTCGTGGCCGGCGATCGAGAGCGTGCCTCGCGTCGGCCGGATGATGCCGCCCAGGGCTCGAAGGGTGGTCGTCTTGCCCGCGCCGTTGGGTCCGACCAGGCCCAGCACCGCCCCCGCGGGGACGTGAAAGCTCAGGCCGGCGACGGCGATGGTTTCGCCGTAGACCTTGTAGTAATCGACGACCTTGATCAAGAGCCCCTCCAGGCGTGATGACGGCGAGCGGATGGTGGTGGATCAGGGTGTTTCGACGGGCAGGTCGAGCCGGGGGCTCCATTCGTTCCAGGAGCCGTCGTAATTGGCGAAATCGGTGTAACTCAGCCGTGCGAGGTTAAAGAGCACGACGGTCGCGGCGACGCCGCCGTTGCAATAGGCGACGACGCGGCGGTTGGGGGTGATTCCGCGGTCGGCGACGATGCTTTTGAGGACGTCGAGCGAATGGAAGCGGCCATTGTCGTCAAAAAACAGCTCGCGCGGGACGCTGATCGCGCCTGGGATCCGGCCGCCGCGGGGGCCTCTGCGTTTGGCGGCCGTGTATTGGCCGATGTCACGCGCGTCGACCACGAGGGCCTCGTGTTCTGGATTCGCGACGATCGCGGCCAGCTCGTCGATGGTGACCCGGAGCGTCGGCCGGGCCGTGGGGTGAAACACGGCGTGGGGCGGGGAGACAGGCCCTGATTCGAGCGCCCGACCCTCGGATTTCCAGGCGTTAAAGCCCCCCGAGAGTACGCTCGTGTTGTCGTGCCCATAGTATCGGAGTGCCCACCAGAGCCGGGTCGCGAACTGACCCCCCGCGTGGTCGACGGCCACCACGTGGGTATCATCGCCGATTCCGCGCTCGGCCATGATCTGGGCGAACCGTTCCGGGCCGGCGATCTGGACCGGGGTCGGGTCGTCAGGGTCGATAATGTCACGGGTCCAGTCGACGTACACCGCCCCTGGAATGTGCTCGGTGAGGTATTCGTCGGAGCAGCCGCGATATTCAGCCTGTTCCACGCCGGGCTCGAGCTGGCTCGTGACCACGCGCCCACGGATGTCGACCACGCGGATTCGGAGGTCGGTGAAATGCTCGGCCAGCCAGTCGGTCGTCACCAGAGGATCGTTCATGGGGCCTTCCGGATAGGTTCGTGGGGTCTCATCTCGTAAGATACCTGGCTCGATCGTGATTCCCAAGAGCCTGCCTTCCGCGGGTGCCCGCCGGTGGACCGACCCGGCGCGTTGCTCGAACAGCCTGAGGACCCCCCCATGAAAGCCGCGGTGTTCGACGCCTTTGGAGAGCCTAGTCGTGTGCTTCAGGTTCGTGAGGTTCCCACACCCATTCCTGGCCCTGGGCAGATTCGCGCGCGGATGATTGCGAGCCCGGTCAATCCCTCGGACTTGCTGGTGGTTCAGGGGCTTTATGGGGTGCTTCCCGCGCTGCCGTCGATACCAGGATTCGAGGGAGTCGGCGTGGTTGACGCGGTGGGGCCGGGGCTCTTGGGTCGGTTCGTGAAGGGAAAACGAGTCGCGGTGATCAACTCCGCGGGGGGAAACTGGGCCGAGTACGCGGTGATCCCCGCGCGGCAGGCCCGGCCGATTCCCGACGATATCCCGGACGAGCAAGCGGCCGCCTATTTCGTCAACCCGGCGACGGTCCTGGCACTCACGAGGCATGTGCTCGCCGTTCCCAGGGGTGAGTGGCTGCTCCAAGCCGCGGCGGGCTCGACCCTGGGACGAATGATCATCAAGCTTGGCCGTCACGATGGGTTCAAGACGCTCAGCGTGGTCCGCCGACCCGAGGCGATCGCCGAGCTCAAGGCGCTCGGGGGGGACGCGGTCATTTCCTCGTCGGAGGGGCCGATCGAGGAGCAAGTACGCAAGATCACCGGGGGCGCCGGCGTGCGATACGCGATCGACCCCGTCGGCGGCGCGACCGGCATGGGACTCTTTCGCTCGCTGGGCGAGGGAGGGCGGCTGGTCCTTTATGGGACGCTCTCGGGCGAGCCGATCCCGGTCGATCCCCGCCTGGTGATATCAGGTCGGCGCTCGATCGAGGGCTTCTGGTTGGGGCATTGGATGCGCGAGCGCTCGATCCCGGCCGCGCTCATGCTCTTCCGCGAGATCGCCAGCCTCATCCGGCAAAACGTCCTCTCGTCGGAGATCGGCCGGATCTACCCGCTGGACCGGATTCAAGACGCCGTTCGCGAAGCGGGTCAGGCAGGCCATCAGGGCAAGATCCTGGTGCGACCAAGGTGAGAATCGGGCGACGATTCCTCGACGGAGCCGCTCTTCTAGTAGTCGTATAGACATTAAGTGCGTTCATCCGGATCAGCCAGCCCTTGCCCAACGAGAGAATTCGGCGTTTCGGGAACCACTCCACCGCCGTTCGGGTGGTTTTTTGAGAATTCATTCGCCCTCCGGGGGCTCGGCCGCTAAAATCCTTTATTGAATCAAGATGGTGATGGCCTGGGCGCGACGTGGGCCTTTCTTCCTGGGAGAGGTGTCGTGTCGGGGTCGTGAGCCTCCGATTCATACGCTTCTCGCCGTGCTAGGCTTGTCCCGGCGACCAGGCTGAGCCTGCATCCACCGTCGTGCGTGTTTGCTCGCCAAGACGCGGATTCTCGGGCGAGATCGCCGATGCCGCGATCTCGCGCACGATCGCGAAGCACTCAAAGGGCAACGCGGACCAACGACGGACGGAATGAGTGGGAAAATTGAGACACGAAGTCACCTTATTCAGCATCGACAGCTTATAGTTCAGGAGCGCGATCGAGATCATCGGGGTTCGCCAGCGATCGACGAGAGCGAACCAATCGCGCTTGACTGGGAGAAGTAAATAATGAGCAGCGCAGCGATTGGTGCCCAAGATTGGCGGGCCGTGGCGTGTCTTTCACCGAGTGGCGAGCGGTTACTCTGCGTGGGTGAGAGTTCCTCGCAGGTTCGGGCGGCCTACACCGGCGCTTGGGGCGAGGTGATTCGCGACGAGGATCGGCCGACGGTCCGGGCGATTTCCCTTCAAAAATGGTCCGGCCAGTTCTGGTCTGGTCAGTGGGAACATCAGATGTATCTGTCGGTACCGACTGGCCGGGTGGTCAAGACGTCTTCCGACGATGATCTCTTGGAAGAGTCGATCTCGAGCCTGTCGGACAAGCCCAAGAAAAAGTGACCCGCTCCAGCCCGGCGATTTCACTCGACCCGAGTGAGCGCCCGCGGCAAGGTGAGTCGTCTCAAAGCCCCCGGGATCGAGCCCGGGGGTTTTTATTTGAGCCTGGTCGTGGGATCGGTCGATTGGAATGGGTCGATCTCGTCCTGGCTGGGCCAGATGGCGACGCCTGGGAGTGCCGATTTCAGGCGATGGGCGAGGTCGACGATGCCCGGTCGTTCGGTGGCGTGGTGGCCGGCGGTGATGAGTGCCAGGCCGAGTTCCTGGGCCTCGAGTCCGCGATGGAACCGGGCCTCGCCGGTCAAGAGCACATCCGCCCTGGCTCGATGGGCGTCGGGCAGAAAATCGTCGCCGGCCCCACAGCAGACGGCGACGCGGGCGATGGTTCGTTTCGGCTCGCCAACGACCTGGAGGCACGAGCTTTCGAGGGTCGAAGCGACCTGCCGGGCGAAATCCTCGAGCGGTCGCGCCTCGCTCAATCGTCCGACCCGGCCAGCGCCCGCGGGAGGTCCCGTTTGTGGCTCGTCCTCAAGGGCCTGAACGTCGATTGCCGGCTCTTCGTATGAGTGGCGCTCACGAATGGAAGCCAGGACGGCGGCCAGGCGAGCGGCGGGGCAGACGAATTCCAATCGGAGCTCGGCGACCGTCTCGCGCCGGCCCGGCTCGCCAATCGTGGGGTTCGCCGAGGAATCGCCCCGAAACGTGCCTTGGCCGGCGATCGCGAACGAACATTCCGAATACGCGCCGATCCGCCCCGCTCCGGATTCGAAGGCAGCGTCCATGACGGCCTCGCGATCACTCTCGGGCGTGAACACGATGACCTTGAACCGCCGCGTTCCGGACCTGATCGGCCGGCTCACGGGGCGTAGCGGCTCGAGCTCGATCAGCCCCAGCCGATCGCACAAGAGATCGTTGATTCCGCCGGCGGCGTTGTCGAAGGCCGTGTGTGGGCTCGCCACCGAGACCCCCGCGCGGGCCAGCGACCACAGAAAGCCGTTGGTGGGATCGTCCGAACGGATCTTTTTCACCTCGCGAAACAGGACGGGGTGATGGCTGATAATGAGCTCGGCCCGTTCCCGAATGGCCTCGGCGGCCGTTCGCGAGCAGACGGTCAGGCAGGTCATGACGCGGCTCACGGGTGAGGCGGGGTCGCCCCAGATCAGACCCACGTTGTCCCAGGGCTCGGCCAGTTCGAATGGGGTGAGACGTCCGAGCAAGTGGACGACGTCGGCGACGGTGGTCATGTTATGTCCTTCCCGGTTTCGAGCCAGGGCAAGATCGTATTCCAGAGTAAGCGGGTCAATTCGCCGGGCCCAGGCCAGCGGCGATCGATGACCTGGATCAGCGGGACGATGCCCCGGACGGAGCTCGTGAGAAAGGCCTCGTCGGCGTCCTGAAGGCGTTCGAGGGGCGTTGGCTCGCGCCTGGTGGTCAGGCCGAGCCGTCTGGCGTGTTCCATGACGACCTCGCGCATGATCCCGGGCAGTACGGGGCCGTCGTCGGCGGGGGTGATGATCGATCCCGATTCGACGTAGACGATGTTGGTGCGTGTCCCCTGGTGGACGAGTCTGTCGGGTGTCACGCAGAGGACTTCGTCATGGCCCTGTTCGAGGGCCCGCTGATGGGCGAGCCGCATTCGCCAATAATTGAGAGTTTTATGCCGTGCCAGCAGGTCGGAGGCGACGACATCAAGGGTGCTGGCGGCGATCGCGCCTGAGCCCTTGAGGGGGGTTGGCAGTGGGCTGGCGGTCATCCAGAGGGTCGCCCCGCGGCCGTTGGCGTCGGAGAGCCCTCCACTGAGCGTGATCCGGAGGCGGCGATCGTGCGAGCCCGTGAACATGGCGATCACGGCGTGCTCGTCGGGCCATTGGGCGTCGTCGAATTCGAGCCCGAGCACCTGGGCCGAGGCTTGCATCCGCGCGCGATGGCGCTCGAGAAGCGAGGGGCGGCCGTTCCAGGTCCTCAGGCTCTCGAAGAGTCCCAGGCCGTGCTCGAACGCGCGATCGAGCGAGCGGATCCGAAGCTCGTCCGCGGCCATCAGGCGGCCATGGCACCAGATCAGGGATCGATCCATTCGCCCCCCTCGGGTTCCAGAACCGCCCTTAGAGCGCGACCCTTGGCCAGGGTCTCCAGGTGTTCAAGCTCGGGTTGTGAGTCGGCGACGATCCCCCCCCCGACATGAAAGGTCGCTCGATCCCCCTCGACGACGATCGTGCGGATGACGATGTTGAACGCGCTCGCGCAGCGGCTCAGATAGCCGATCGAGCCCGTGTAGACGCCCCGGCGGCAGGGCTCGAGCTCATCAATGATCTGCATCGAGCGAATCTTGGGCGCGCCCGTGATGGAGCCGCCGGGAAACATGGCCCGGATCACGTCGACGGGCCCGATCGCATCCCGAAGCCGCCCCTCGACCGTCGCGACCAGATGATGGACCTGCTGATACGTTTCGACACGCGCGGGCTCGCTCACGCGGATGGTCCCATACTGGCAGACGCGGCCGAGATCATTGCGTTCGAGATCGACGATCATGGTGAGCTCGGCGTTGTCCTTGGGCGAGGCGGCGAGCTCGGCGGCGAGCTGGGCGTCGTCGGATGGGGTCTGTCCGCGGGGCCGGGTCCCCTTGATGGGTCGGGTGACGATGTGGTCGCCCCGCGTCTGGTAAAACGACTCTGGACTGGCGGAGACCACCGCCAGGTCGTCCCACGCGAGAAACGCCGCGAAGGGGGCTGGGCTCTGGTCCTTGAGCCGGAGATACAGGTCGAGCGGCGAGATGCGTCCGCGGGCCTGGAATCGCCTCGCGAGGTTGATTTGATAGGCGTCGCCGGCGGCGATATCGTCGAGTGCCCGCGTGACTCCGCCAAGATAAGCCGAGCGATCGATCAGCGGCGTCACCGGAGTCGTCATTCGCGACCGGGTGATCGGCCGTGCCGGCGGGCGATCGAGTGCCCGTGCCCATTGGCTTGCCCGGCGAGCGGGGGCAGCGGCTCCCTCGCCCATCAGGTCCCATGCCCAAAGCTCGGTTGTGCCAAGGGTTCGGTCGACGATCACGGCCGTGTCATAGAGGCCGAGGCGAATATCGGGGAGGCGGGATTCGCGGGGCAGGCGGCGGGGGACGCGTTCGATCAAAGGGGCGGCGTCATAGCCGATGTAACCGACCAGCCCTCCCTCAAACGGGGGTCGATCGGGGGTGATGATCGAGCCAGCCTGGGCGAGATCGAATCGCCGGGCCAGGTGGTCGAGGGCGGTCAGGGGGTCGCGGTCGCCGGACTGGCTCGATCCCTGGTCGGTCGTGATTCGCCAGGTTTCACCCTCGGCCTCGAAGATCAGTCGCGGATGGGCCGTCAGAATCTGGTATCGGCCCGCCTCGCCGAATCCTGGGCCGCTTTCCAGCAAGGCCGGCTGGGACCACTGCCCGATCCGCTCCGCCAAGAGCGGGGGGGCCGGTCTTTCGAGCAATCTCCGCACGACCGATGAAAGAACCCGGGTCGACACCATATTCCTCGAGCCAGATGAATCAAGTCCCGACACAATATCCGATCTTGATCTTGATCGATTCACCCGGATGCATCAACCTTGGCCCAGGTCGAGGCGGGATGGGATCGGGCGAGGCAATCGGGTTCCCTTGACCTCATGCCGGCGTTGACTACGATGACCATTGTCGTCCTTTCAAAACAGCGCCTTCGACCGATTCGTGAAAACAAACCTGGGAAGTAGGTCGTAGAATAGAATGTGCTGGCGGACGACGGCGAGACGAAATAGGTAAAGGGGGCTCGAATGGGCGTCTACGAGGAATCCAAGAGCTTGGGCGTCCTGAAAGCCTCGATCGTGCGTATAATCCGAGCATGGGCCGTCTTTCTGGGTGGTCGCCCGAGGGCCGGTCTGATCGCGATCCCCGTCCTGGCCGATCGGGGCCGGGCGAGGAGAGTCGTTTCTCATCGATGAGTTCGCGGATTCGTCGTGCGGAGCGCGTGGGCCTGGATCGAGATCGATGAAGCCTATCGGCTGGCAAGTCGGGATCGTCGAGGGTACGCGCCAGGAGATGCGCCGAGGATCGAGAGGGGAGAGGGCGCCGTCGAGATCTATTCACCCCATGAGATGCACCTGAGACGCATCTCGACGGCGGCCTCACCCTCCTCGAACACCAGACCGCGACCGGGCCGTTGAAACAGAGTGTGCCTGTTTCGGCGACGCGGTCCGGGCCGTCCTGGGTTCGTGGCGTTCGAGGAGCGCGGAGCGTCGAGGTTCCTAGCCATGCGAACGACGAAGTCAAACAATTTGGACGGGCGCTCTCGGGGCTGGGCGCCGGCGTGGTTGACGGGGGGCCGTTCGCGGTCGCCTCGCGGGTTTATTCGAACCCCCCGCCCCGCGGTCGCGGTGAGCCATGCGAGGACGCCGCTGGGCGTCGACGAGTTGCGAACGCAAATTGGCACGGCCGCCTTCGCGTTTCGAGGCTATGACGCGAGCAATACGGGCCGCGGGGTTGAATTGCTCGAGCATCCTGTTTATGGGGCGATCGTGGCTCCGGTGCTCGTCTCGGCCTCGGGCCTGTGCTCGGCGATCCTCAAGCGGCCGGTCGATCTCGCGGCCCGGCTCCGTGACCACGCTCCCTCCACGCTCGAGACGTTCGTGGAAGACATCGCCATGATCGTCGGGCTCGAGATCGCGCAGGTCCGGATCCTGGAGCGGGTCTTTGACATTCCCGTGCATCGGGCCCGGTTGAGCTTTGGCCACAGCATTGGCGAGCTGGCGGCGTTGGTGCTCGGCGGTGTGTATGAAATGGAGCAGCTCCTACCCGTGCCCTTGTCGTTGGCCCAGGACTGTGCCGAGCTGACTTACCATACCACGATCGGAATCCTGTCGTCCTCGAGCGTGAATCTCGACGTGGTGAAGGTCGATCGTCTCTGCCATGGCATCAGCGCCCGTGGTCATGGACTGATCGGGCCGTCGACGTATCTGTCGCCCGATCATATTCTGCTCATCGGGCAGGAAGGGACCCTCGACGAATTCGAGCACGAGATGCGTGGGATGCTCACTCCGGACGTGACCCTGAGACGGCGGCCCAACCACTGGCCGCCGTTGCACACGCCGCTGGTCTGGGAGCGCAATATCCCCAACCGTACCGCCATGGCCATGCACCACATCACGGGGGGCGACCGTAAGCCCGCCCCGGCGATCGTGTCGTGCGCGACCGGCCTGGCGAATTACGACGAGTGGAACAGCCGCATGATTCTCGCGGACTGGACCGACCATCCCCAACGAATCTGGGAGGCGATGGAAACCACGCTGCAATCCGGGGCCGAGCTGGTCATCCACGCGGGGCCCGAGCCCAAGCTGATCCCCTCGGCCTTTGACCGCCTGGGCACTCGCGTGATCAAGCAGCTCAGGCGGGGTCATCTTGAGAGGCTGGGATCGAGTGTGATCCCCAGCATGGGACGGCAGGAATGGATCATGCGCAGCCTGCCCGGCAGCGCGGCCCTGTTGCGGGCACCTTACCTCAGGCATATGATCCTGGAGGATTGGCTGCTCGTCCAGGACGTGGCGTGATGGAGCGAATTATCGAGGTCGGCCCGGTCGCGGGTTCTCCCGCGGTCTCGCCAGACCACATGCAAACAAGGATTTCGACCGGAGGAATCGGCTCGACCCGTCGATCAGGCGGAAGGCCGTGGCGTATTCGCCTAGGCCCCGCGATCACGGGCCGTCCCGTGGCGGTTCCTTCGTGGCTCGGCTCTGGGAGGCTCTAACAGCCAAGAGGTGTTCCAATGGCGACCGAGGTTCAGGAATCGGAAGCTCAGACGTTTGTCGAGACCGCGCTCCAGCTTTCCGGCAAGAGCGAGGAAGAATCGCGCAAGACCGGCTCGATCGATCGAGCCGACGACCAGGTGGACGCGCTTTTCGCCGAGCGGCACCAGACAGCGCACAGCCCAGTGCATCGGGCGGTCTGGGATCGCGAGCTGCCGCTGGATCTGTTTCTACCGGAACCTCCGGGCGCTTCGCCCCGTGCCGGCCAGGTCATGACGGACTCGCTGGAACTGGTGAGCCGGCATCGCAAGGCGGGGACCCTCTACGGACCCGATGGCAAGGTGACGGACGCCGTGCTCGCCGAGCTTGGCCGCGCGGGCTATTGGGGCCTTTTGATCGATCCCGAGCACGGCGGCTCCGGCTCGTCTTTCGCCGCGTTCGCCCAGTTCTTGACCCGAATGGCGACCATCGACGCGAACGTGGCCGGCCTGGCCTCGGTCCACGGCTGCATCGGCGCGGTCGACCCCGTCAGGACCTTTGGCACCGACGAGCAGAAAGCACGCCTGCTCCCCCTGCTCGCGAGTGGCGAGCGGCTCTCGGCCTTCGCCCTCACCGAGCCTTGCGCGGGCTCCGACCTGACCGCGATGCGCACCAAGGCCGTCCTTGATGGCGATGATTACGTGGTCGACGGCGAAAAGCTCTTCATCACCAACGCCGTCCCTGGCCGCACGATCGGGCTCGTCTGCCGCATCGACGAGCGTCCCTCGGTGTTGATCGCCGATCTGCCGCCAAGGGAGGACGAGACCTTTCAGATTGTCCCGTACAGCCTCTTTGCCCTCAAGCACCTGCACAACCACGGCCTGCGGTTCAAGGGCTTTCGCGTCCCCCGCGAAAACCTGCTTACCCCGGGGCGCGGCGACGGCCTGACGATCGCCTATCACGGGCTCAATCTGGGCCGGGTGGCACTCTGCGCGGCCGCGTCGGGCTCGATGCGGGTGATGCTGGCGAACATGCTTCCCTGGGCCCGATTCCGTCGAACCTACGGCGCGGCCATCGTCACCCGCGAGCTCGTCGAGCGCAGGATCGGGCGGTTGGCGGCCTTGATCGTCGGAGCCGACGCCCTGGTCGGCTGGTGTTCGTGGCTTATCGATCAGGGATACCGCGGCGAGCTCGAATGCATCGTCGCCAAGATCTTCGGCTCCGAGGCCCAGAAGGAAGCGGCGATCGAGCTTTTCATGAAGACCCACGGGGGCCGGTCGTTCCTGAAGGGGCATATGTTTGGCGAGAACGTTCACGAGTTCCTGGCCCCCTGCATTTACGAGGGCGAAGGCGAGATGCTCGGGATGGCGTTCCTGAAGTCGCTGATCAAGGAGCATGGCAAGACCTACTTCGAGCCGATCGGCCGCGCCCTCCAGGCGGCGGGCATCAAGAAGCCGAATCCCCTGAACCCGGCCCATGCCTGGGCGCTCAAGGGGGCTGTGATGCCGTATCTTGGCTGGCGGGTTGGTCAGGCCCTGACGCCCCGCCGCCGGCTCCCCCACGACATGGGCGGAATCCCCGCCACGCTCGCCGCCCACGCCGAATACGCGGCCGCCGCCCTCGAGCGCGGTCGGCTCGAAATCAGCGACACCATGTCCAAGCATCAGCTTGGCCTGGCCGACCGCCAGTGCCGCATGGCCGAGCTCTCCGGCCGGCTGCAAGACTCCGTCGTCATGCTCGCCGCCAGCCTCTGGGCCGGCCGGCAAAAGAGCGACATCGTCCACATGGCCGCCGACGTCCTCTGTCAAGATCTTACCCGCAAGCTCACCGGACGCCGGCCGTCCGACGCCTACTATCGCACCGTCACCAAGCTGGGCCGGCGGATCGCCGACGGCGGCTTCGAGGCCCTCGCGGGCATCGAGCCCAGCGAAATCCTGATGCCCTACCAATCTTGAACGAATGAGGGAACCGACATGGAAACCGCGTTCCGATTCGACGAGCTCGACGGCGGCATCGGGAGGATCACCTTCGATCTCCCCTCCGCCAAGGTCAACACGCTCTCTCGAAAGGTGCTTGAGGAGCTCGCCGCCCTGGTCGCCCAGCTCGAGAGTCGGACCGACCTCACGGGCTTGCTTTTCGCCAGCGGCAAGCCCGGCCAGTTCATCGCCGGGGCGGACTTGAAGGAAATCGCCGCGCTGTCGTATATCACCGCGGAACAGGCGACGGTGATGCTGGAATTCGGCCATCGCCTGTTTAGCCAGATCAGCCGGCTGCCGTTCCCCACGGTGGCTTTGATCGATGGTGCCTGCCTGGGGGGTGGGACCGAGCTGGTGCTTTCGATGGACGATCGCCTGGTCTCGGCGGCGGCTCACACCCAGGTGGGCTTGCCGGAGGTCAAGATCGGCCTGATGCCTGGCTGGGGGGGCACCCAGCGGCTGCCCCGGCTCGTGGGGCTCTCCGCGGCCATCGACATGATCGCCGGCGGCGAGCCGGTCGCCGCCGACAAGGCCGTCACCCTGGGGTTGGCCTTCGACGCCGTACCCGTCGACCGCCTGGTCGACGAGGGCCGGAGGCGAATCGAGCAACTCCGCGACAGCGGAGACTGGACGGCAAACCGCGCGGTACGCTCGGGGCCAGTCAAGCTGGGGCCCGACGCGGTCGCGTTTGCCTTCGCGGTGGCCCAGGGGGTCGTCAAGCTCAAGACCAAGGGGCAATATCCCGCGCCACTCGCGGCCTTGGGCGCGATCAAGGACGGGCTCGCCCTGCCGCTTGATCAGGCGATCAAGGTCGAGCAAAAGGCCGTCGGAAAGCTGGTCGGCTCGCCGATCCTGGCCAACCTGATTGGCATTTTCTTCATGAAAAACCGGCTCTCGCGCGGCGAGGGGGGCCCCCCCGCGCGTGAGCTCGCCAGGATCGGCGTGCTAGGCTCGGGCCTCATGGGGGCCGGCATCGCGGCGGCCTGCGCCCGGTCGGGCAAGAAGACGGTCATGCTCGATGTCGACGACGGCCGCCTGGCCGACGGAATGGCCCGAGCCATGGACGTCGTCAAGAGCCGCATCAAGATCGGCAGGGCCACCGTCGACGACCTGGCCGCGCTCCTCGCCAGGCTCACCCCGACCACCAACCATGCCATGCTCGCCGATTGCGACCTCGTCATCGAGGCCGTCACCGAAAACGAAGCCGTCAAGCGCGAGGCCTATGCCAGGCTCAAGGGGCTGATCCGGGACGACGCCATCACGGCGTCCAATACCTCGACCATCTCGATCACCCGCATGGCCGAGGCCGCCCCCAACCCCGAGCGCTTCGTCGGCATGCACTTTTTCAACCCCGTCGACCGCATGGAGCTAGTCGAGGTCATCCAGGGCGCTCGCACCAGCCCCGAGACGATCGCCTCGGTCGTCGAGCTCGCCCGGCGGGCTCGTAAGACGCCGATCGTCGTTCAGGACTGCGCGGGCTTCCTGGTTAACCGCGTCTTGTTCCCTTATATGAACGAATCGCTGATCCTGGCCCAGGAAGGGGCCCCGATCGAGGCCATCGACAAGGCGGCGGCCCGGTTCGGCATGCCGATGGGGCCCATGACCCTCACCGATCTGGTCGGGCTCGAGACCGCGGTGTTCGCCGGCAAGCTCCTCAAGGGGGCGTATCCCGATCGATCCGTCGATTCGCCGATCCTGGTCGACATGCTCAAGCAAGGGGGCGGCGGCAAGGGGGCGATCACATTCTGGACCTCCAAATCCAAGACCGCCCCTCCCCGGCCAAACCCGGTCGCCGCCGAGATCGTGGCCCGGCACCGGACCGGCGACCATGCGTTTGACGAAAACGAGCTGGTCGAGCGACTCTTTTTCCCGATGCTTCTCGAGGCCACTCGGGTGCTCGAGGAAGGCATCGTGAGCGAGCCCGGCGACGTCGACATGGGCCTGATCCTGGGCATCGGCTTCCCTCCGTTCCGGGGTGGAATCCTGCGCTGGTGCGATACGCTCGGGGCCAAGGCCGTGGTCGATCGGCTCGAGCGCTATCAATCGCTCGGCAAGCGCTATCAGCCGACCGAATCGCTGCTGGCCATGGCCAAATCGGGCGAGGCGTTTTATCCGCGTCCCAAACTGACGGCGATCGCGTGATCGATTGGACTCAAGGGGAAGGACAGGTGCCATGAAAACCGCCGTTGTGATCGACGCCGTCCGAACGCCCGTCGGCCGGGCCTCGGCCGATAAGGGCTATTATCGCGACGTCCGCTCCGAGGAACTCTCCGCCCATTTGATAGCGGCCCTGGTGAAGCGCGTGGGCATCGAGCCGGCGCTCGTCGAGGATGTCCGCTGGGGGTGCGTGCAGCAACAGGGCGAGCAAGGTTTCGACGTCGCCCGGATCGCCGCCCTGGTGGCCGGCCTGCCGGTCGAGACGGCGGCCGTCACCGTGAATCGTAACTGCGGCTCGAGCCTGCAAGCCCTGAACGACGCCGCCGCCGGGATCATGGCCGGTTGCGAGGACGTCCAGATCGCCGGCGGTGTCGAGCACATGGACCACGTGCCCATGACCAAGGACTACAGCCCCTCGCCGGCCCTGTTTCGCCTGCACTCCGAGGCGGTCATGAACATGGGCTTTACCGCCGAATACCTGGCCGCCAAATATCGGATCCCGCGGGCTCGCCAGGACGAATTCGCGATGCGCAGCCATCAGCTCGCCGCCGCCGCCACCCAGCGCGGGGAATTCGCCGCCGAGGTTGTCCCCACCTGGGGCCGCGACGACGCCGGCCGCAAGTGCCGGCTCACCGCCGATCAAACCATCCGCGCCGACACCACGCTCGAGGCCCTGGCCGCGCTCCCTCCGGCGTTTCAGCCTGAGGGGGGCTCGGTCACCGCCGGCACCAGCTCTCCCCTCTCCGTCGGTGCCGCCGCGATCCTGGTCATGTCGGAAGACAAGAGCCGAGAGCTGGGCCTCAAGCCCATGGCCCGGGTCAAGGCCATGGCCGTCACCGGCGTCAATCCCGAGGAAATGGGCATCGGCCCCGTCCCGGCCGTGGCCAAGGCCCTCAAACGCGCGGGCCTGACACTCGACCAGATCGACTGCGTCGAGATCAACGAGGCCTTCGCCGTTCAGGTTCTCTCCGTCCTACAGCTCCTGGGCCTGAGCCCTGACAAGGTCAATACCCGCGGCGGCGCGATCGCTATCGGACACCCGCTCGGGGCCAGCGGCGCCCGGATCGCGACCACCCTGCTCCACCGAATGCGCGACCAGGGAGCTCGATATGGGCTCGCCACCATGTGCATCGGCCAGGGCCAGGGCATCGCGACAATCCTTGAATCCTGCGACTCTTGATACGAGGCGTCCCCTGAATGATCGCGAACCCGCTTGGACTCTCTCTCGACCCCGGGCGCTCGATCCGCGACCAGATTCATCTGGCCGCCCGGCTGGGCGCTCGCGGCGTCGTCCTGGAAGCGACCGGCGAGATCGCGCCTCATCGGCTCGGCGAGACGGCCAGGCGCGAGCTCAGGCATATTCTGCGCACCGTCGAGCTCACGCTGATCGCGATCGTGCTCCCCACCCGCCGCTCGTTTGACAGCACCGACCAACTCGAAGAACGCCTTCGCAGGGCCGACGCGACCTTCGCACTGACCTATGAACTGGGGGCGAAGCTCGTCCTGGCTCGCGCAGGCGCGGTTCCCGACGCGGACGACGCGGCTCGTCTGGAAACCTTCACCACCACGACACGCGGACTCGCCGCCCGCGCGGACCACCACGGAACCCGGCTCGCGCTCGAAACCGGCGCGGAAGCCGTCGGGCCGCTGAACGAGCTCCTTTCGATCGAC
>JAKBAP010000532.1 GCA_021808995.1 Planctomycetota bacterium
GGCCATTCGCCCCAGGTTGGGAAAAAGCTCGCTGATCATGAGACCTGATTGGCCCCGTGCGTGGAACTGAAACGGCGAGGGTAGGAGTGGCTGGCTGTTGTTTTCGTTGGGCCTGAGGCCAACCGAAGGGACGCTCTTCCCCTGCCGGCGCGCGAGGGCGGGCTTGTAATCAAAGGTGTCGAGGTGGGAAAACCCCCCGGTCAGAAACAGAATGACGAGGTTCTTGGCCTTGGGCTCGTGATGGGTCGGCCGTGGGGCGAGCAAGGACCCGCCCCCTTCCCACGCCGCCCGCGCCAGCCCAGGGTAAAGCGCCAGCCCGGTCGCGGCCGCGCTCAGGAACCGCCGACGATCAACGCCCCCTGAATCGCGAGACGAGCGATCTCTCATCGAGCCTCACTCCAGATAAAGAAACTCGCTTGATTGGAATAAGACCGCCGCCAGGCTAGCCCAGGGTTCCAGCTCCCGATCCGACCCTGGACCCAGGGCTCTCGAGCAGGTATTCAGAAAGGTTTCCACGTGGCGAATTTCATCCGGCGTCGGGTCGCGGCCCCAGGCTCGCTTGATGGCGTGGCCGATCCGTCGCCGTGGGTCTTGCGAGTACCCCCGGAGTTCCCGGGCCAGGGCGAGGGCTTGCTCTCGCACGAAAGGGTTATTCATGAGATAGAGCGCCTGAAGCGGGACCGTCGAGCGCGTGCGATCGTCGGTCGACACATTGGTATCGGGGCCGTCGAAAACCGCGAGGAAGGGATGCTTGGCGAGTCTCTGGGTCATCAGGTAGACCGTCCGCCGATTGGTCGGGTAGAGGGCCTTGAAGGGATTGTGCTGGGTCCAGGCCCAGTCCTTGATCGGGGGAAACGGCTGGCGACCCTTCATTGTGGGGTCGAGCCGGCCGGAGGCGGCGAGCATCGCGTCGCGAATCGACTCGGCGTCGAGCCGGGTCCGAGAGTGCCGCCAGAGCAGCCGGTTCTCGGGATCGACGGCCTCGCTCGCCGAGTCGGCGTCGCACGACAAGGAATAGGTACTCGAAAGCAAAATGAGGCGATGGATCGCCTTGACCGACCAGCCACTCTCGACGAACCGACCAGCCAACCAGTCGAGCAACTCCGGATGCGTGGGCCGGGCACCCCTTCGCCCGAAATTGGACGGGGTGCTCACAAGGCCCACGCCAAAATGATGCTGCCAGATCCGGTTGACCATCACGCGGGGCGTGAGCGGGTTGTCGGATCGGGTCATCCACCGCGCGATCGAGAGCCGGCCGCTCGCGTCGCCCGCCATCCGGGGCTCGCGCGGCGTCCCGAGAAACGCGAAATCCGGCACGCCACGCGGAACCACAACCCCGGGTTGGCCTGGCTCACCCCTGCGCTGAATCGCCACGTCGGCCCCCTCGCCCTCCGTGACCGCGTAGCTCGCCGCGATCCCTGGCGGAACGCCCGGTCGCTCAAGCTCGATCCAGGCCTGGCGAGCCCGAACCGCTTGCGTTCGAGACTCCCCGTCGCCTCGAGCCTCGAGAGCCTTGATCTCGCCCTTCAACCTCGCGAGCCGACGCCCGTGCTCGGCGACCGCCAGGGCGTTCACCCCGGCGTCACCCAGCAGGGCGAAATGACCGCGTGGTCGTTTTTGACTGTGAAATTCCTCGGAGCCCGCGTAGGGGAACCGCGTACTGGAAAACGCGCCATAAAGGGCATAATAATCGCGCTGACGAATCGGGTCGAATTTGTGATCGTGGCACCGGGCACAGCGCATGGTGAGACCTAGAAACGCTCGCCCAGTCGCGTCGATCGCGTCCTCAAGGGTCAGATGCCAGAGTTCATAGGGACCGGTCGCGTAACGTCGTGAGAGTGCCAGAAAACCGGTCGCGATGATGGCCTGATCGGGGTCGCGGGCCAGTCGAGCGCGAGCCATCAGGTCGCCGGCGAGCTGCTCGCGGACGAATTCGTCATAGGGCTTGTCGGCGTTGAACGAGGCAATGATCCAGTCCCGATAGAGAGCGGCCTCGGGGATGGGGTAATCGGCATTATCACCCGCGGTGTCGGCATACCGCGCGACATCCATCCAGTATCGGCCCCAGCGCTCTCCATAATGAGGCGACGCGAGCAATCGGTCGACGACCCTCGCGAAGGCGTCGGGGCTTTCGTCGGCCAGGAATTGATCGCATTCCGACGGCGTCGGAGGCAATCCGAGCAGGTCGAAGGTTACTCGACGCAACAGCGTACGTTTATCGGTTCGCCGAGCGGGACGGACCCCAGCCGACCTGTGCCTGGCCGCGATGAACGCATCGACCGGGGTCCGGGCCCAACCGGTTGGGTCGGCGGGAGGAGCGACCGCGGCGACTCTCTGAAACGCCCAATGCGGCGGTTCGGGCTTCTCGGGACTCGCGACCTCCGTCCGCGTCTCGGGCCAGACCGCCCCGCCGGCCAGCCAACGCTCGAAGTCCGCGATGACCTCCTTGGGCAACCGCCCCTTGGGAGGCATCTGGAGGTCCTCGCTCGTCCCTCGCATCGCCTGGATCAAGACCCCCGCGCTCGCGTTTCCAGGCACGATCGCCGCCCCTCGATCTCCGCCCCCCAAAAGCGCCCGCCGCGAATCAACCCGCAGCCCACTCTCCGTCTTCCGACCACCATGACACGGCAGACACACCCCGACGAGAACCGGCCGGATCCTTGACTCGAATAAGTCATCGTCCGCCCTCGCCGAGCCCATCGACACCAGCAAGAACACCATCAGGCATCGCACGCCGATTCCTCGCTGGCCAGAGGCCCAGAAATCTCCTCGAACCATGCCCAGCACCCCCTCAAGGTCGTCCAACCAATGTTAAACGCATGTTACACAGACGTTGATCGATTCGCAATGTGGCATCTGGGCCGCTTCGTTTGGGGGGAGTTTGACAGGCTTGAACGGCGACCTAGGCTAGAACCAGGGATGGTCGCATCGGGTCGCGGGGAGCGTGTCGGGCAGGGAGGCTGGGCGAGCCGTGCGGGAGCGGAGAGTTCCTTGACGAGAAGATGTGCCGGGGCTCGAGTTGGGTCGGCAATGATGCGAGGTCAAGATGATGGATGCGAAAGCAGGTACTCAGATTTGCGTATCGCCTCCGACTCTCAGCGACGATGAGACGGAGGTCTCCTCTCCCTCGGTTTTCCTGATCATGGTCAGCGGCGGGATGCCAGGGAGCATGCTTCAGCTCGACGCCCATGGAACGACCCTGGGGCGATCGGCCGAGTCGACCTTTCAGCTTCTGGACGCGACGGTTTCGCGCAGGCACGCCATGTTTCTGATCGACGGCGAGGGGGGGGTTCACGTCACTGATCTGGG
>JAKBAP010000533.1 GCA_021808995.1 Planctomycetota bacterium
GATTTCGGTGGGCGGATTCTCGATCCTGGACAACCATCTGCACCTGCTGTTGCGGCTCGATCCCGAGCCGGCGGCGCAGTGGTCGGATGAAGAGGTCGCAACGCGCTGGGGGAAGTTATTCCCGCCCCGCGACAAATCCTCTGTCCATCCTCATGAGCCCCCATCCTCATGCATGTCCATCCTCATGCAACCCATCCTCATGCAACCCGGACCTGATCACCTTGTTCATCGGGCCGGGCTTTCGCGATCTCATGAGGCCCAGGTCGCGCGAGGCCAAAGTCCGAACCGGCGCGAACAACCTCCCGGCCCGCGATCTCCGAATTCTCACGGTCTGAAACCAGGCTGGTCGCCAGATTGACTGGAGCTTGGGGTCAACACGAGAATCTTCGGTTGTGACGTCCGCAACGTCCCAGCTTGCCATTTCGAGATTCGGTTCAAGCAACCTGGGTGATTTTGACGATAACCACGAAGTTACGGATCGCTCCACGGGCACCGATCGTCTTGCGTGAGACTGGGAAACTTGGGGAGGTAGGAACGGATGCCCTCTGCGATCCACGTTGTCGGACATGGTGTGATCACGTGTCTTGGACGGGACATCGAGTCCACGTGGGCTTCGCTCTTGGCGGGTCACTCAGGAATCAAGCGTCGAAACGCCCTCGGAGCCGACCAGTATTTGCAGGATCTGGGGGGCGTCGTCGAGGACTTTGGCCCGGGATCGGCCACCGAGGATCCGACCATCGCGAAGCTTGGCTCGCGGTTTCTGCACCTGGCCATGGCGGCATCACGAGAGGCCTGGGGTCGATCTGGGCTGGATGGTAAGACGGGGCAATATGACCCCGATCGCGTTGCGGTGGTGATGGGATCGGCGTTTGGCGGGCTGGATTTGCTTGATTCGGAACAGGCGCGGATGACGCGTCGGCGGGGGCTGGCGGTGAGCCCCTATTTGATCCCCGGGATGATCATTAACCAGGCGGCCGGGCAGATCTCGCAGCAACTGAAGCTTTTTGGGCCCAGCGTCGCGCCGGCGAATGCGTGTGCGTCGGGCGGGCATGCGGTCGCGCTGGGGGCCTTGCTGCTTCAGGCGGGCGAGGCCGACCTGGCGATTTGCGGCGCGGGCGAGAGTGCGTTCACGCCGACGGTCGTCAATGGTTTCGCCACGATGAAGGCGCTCCTGCCCAAGAAGGCCGGCGACCGCTCGGAGTCTGATCCGGGCCAGGCGAGTCGGCCGTTTAGCTTTGATCGGGCGGGGTTTGTGTTGGCGGAGGGGGCGGGAGCGGTCGTCTTGGCGACCGATGAGGCCCGGTCTCGGCTGGGTCTCATGTCCGAGGCTGAGCTCCTGGGCTGGGCGACCAATTCCGATGGTTTTCACATGGCGATGCCCTCTCGTGAGCGGATCGTGACCTGCCTTCGAACCGCGATCAGGCGCGCTGGCCTCGAGCCTGGCGCGATCGACTATTATAACGCCCACGGCACCAGCACCGTGGTTAACGACCAGGTCGAGACCTCGGTCCTGAAAGAGGTCTTCGGAGATCGCGCGGGCACGCCTCCGATCAGCTCGATCAAGGGAGCGCTAGGCCATTCGCTCGGGGCGGCCTCGGCCATTGAGGCCGCCGTGTCGGTTCACGCCCTGGGTGCCCAGGTCATCCCCCCGACGATCAACCATATTCCCGACCCCGAGCTCGACCTAGACTATGTCCCCAACCACGCGAGGGAGGCGCGGTTGGACGTCGTGATGAGCGCCTCGTTCGGATTCGGCGGGACCAATAACGCCTTGATATTCAGGAGGACACAATGATCCAGACGATCACTGACGAGCGAGAGCTCGCCCAGGAAGTCGCGATCGTTATTCGTCGCGCGGCCAAGATCCCCAATTCCGTCGTGATCGAGCCCGGTTCGCGGCTCGTGGAGGATCTTGGCGTTGATTCCTTGGACCTGGTGGGGGTGATCCTGCAAGTTCAGGATCATTTTGATGTTGTCATTGAAGAGGGTGCTGTGCCACACTTGTGCCGCGTGCGGGATCTGACGGCTTATCTTGTCGAGGTCCGCTCGCTTTAGCACGATTGCATGTGGGCAAGGCCCTGGTTTTCGCGATCGGGATCGGGTCCACGGGCTGTATCCCAGGATGGGAGATTCGTCGATGGAACGACGGGGCCTCAACATCCGCAAGGCGTTTCTGAGCTCGGTGTTGCCGGCGATTCGCCTGCTCCCCCTTCCGATCGCCTCCCGGGTCGTTTCTGGCATAGGCCGGCTGGAGTACCAGTTTCGGCCCTCGATCAGGCGCTCTTTCCATGAGGCAGTGGCGCATGGGCGTGAGATCCTCCATGGAAACTGGGACGTCGAGAGCGTGAGCCGAGAGCTTGCCGGGAATCATATCCTCTGGCGTACCCGTGATTTACTGCTTGACGGCGTCCCCGATGACCGTGCGCGTGAGATGTTCGAGGTCGAGGGTCGCGAGCATCTCGATAGCGCTCTCGATCTTGGGCGGGGCTGCGTGGTGCTGGCCAGCCACTTCGGAGCGCACCTGTTGCCGGCGCACTGGCTGTTTCGCGAGGACTACCCGGTGCGCTTTTACATGGAGCGTCCTCGCCACATCTCGCGGTTCATGTCGCGGCATTTTCAGACCGAGGGACCGCTCGGACAGGACAAACTCTTCATCTCCCGCGGCGGCGTCCCGGCCGATTCGGCCAGCTCGATCCTCCGAGCGACCCGCGCGCTCAAGGCGGGATGCTCGCTTTATTTAGCTGGCGATGTCCGTTGGCGGGGCAAGCTCACGCATGAAACCGAGTTCCTGGGACGACGGTTTCGCTTTTCCACGACCTGGGTGGTTCTGGCCGCGATGACGCAAGCGCCTGTGGTGATGGTGTTTTGCCGGATGGATGGCGACGGCCGCTATCACATGGAGTTTCACCCCCCCTTTTATCCACCGGCGGAGGCGGCCATGGGTGATCCCGACCCTTGGGTTCGGCTGTTCCTGGATCGCCTGGAGACTCAGGTTCGCCGTTACCCCAGCAATAGCAACGAGTATTTCTTCTGGGAAGAAGCCAGTGGGATGGTCGCGTGAGATGTCCGACCAGGCCCCGCTGAAAGGGAGGCTCCATGTCCACGAAACCCACGCCACTTCCGAACCGGAAGGTCTGGTGGCCCTACCTGGTCTTGATCTTGGCCGCGATCCCCGCCATCTGGCACGTCCTGGATTTTGACGAGGACGTCGACCCCGAATTTCCAACCGTCGCCCGGCCGGTCTTCAGCACCTATCCGCCCGCCGCCTATCGGCTCGCCGAGCCGGGCGATACAC
>JAKBAP010000075.1 GCA_021808995.1 Planctomycetota bacterium
ACTTCGCGGCGGATGTCGCGGCCGGTGATTGAGAATCTCGAGCCCCGGCTGGTGCTATCCCAGCTCGACCCCGTCGCGACGACCAATCCCGTGGTGCCCGTCGGTCCGCTGACGCATTCAGTCCCGTCGCCCGGGACCACGACGGTCTCACCCCAGCAGGCCACTCCGCCAGCGAGCAGCGAGGGGGCCTCGAGCCTGCTTCATGCCTCGGGCAAGACCACGGCGAATCCGTTGGCCGCTCAGGGTCCACTCCCGGCTTCGGTCACGCCCCAGGCCCGGCCAGGATATATCGTGTATTCGTCGTCATTGCCGGGTCAAACGCCCCGGGCCAGGCCACTGGCGGGCACCGGGCCCGCGGGGGGCTACACGCCCCAGCAGATCCAGGGGGCTTACGGGTCGAACAACATCTTGTTTGGCTCGGTCCAGGGGAACGGCACTGGCCAGACCATCGCCGTGGTCGACTCGGGATCCGACAGCACGATCGTCAGTGACCTGGCCACCTTTGATTCTTATTTTCACCTGCCCCCCCCGCCCACCTTCACCCAGGTGACTCAAAACGGCCAGCCCGTTTCCTCGACCAACCCAGCGCCGGCCGAGAACCCAAATTGGATTATCGAAATCGCGCTCGACGTCGAATGGGCCCACGCGATGGCCCCCGCGGCGAATATCGTCCTGGTCGAGGCCAACACGAGTGGGAGTAAGACCAACTTCACGAATCTGATGGTCGGGGCCAACTCGGCGGCCACCGTGGTTGGGGCGTCGGTCGTCTCCATGAGCTTCGGTTACAACTTTGAAAACGCGGGTCTCGCGGCGACGGAACAGTCGCTCAATGCCCAGTATTTGCAGCAGTCCAACGGCTCGGCCATCCCCGGCGTGACGTTCCTGGCCTCATCGGGCGATCATGGAGCGAATACGGGCAGTTATGGAAACTACGCGGGTCCGCTCTTCCCGTCCGTCTCGCCCAATGTCGTCGCGGTGGGCGGCACCACCTTGAACATCACCGGCACGACCTACAAGAGCGAGACCGGCTGGAGCTACGGTAGCGACTCCTATGCTCCCTCGAACGCCTCCGGGGGCGGGAGCAGCTCGGTCTTCGCCGCGCCGACCTGGCAACAGAACGTGCTGGGCACACCGAACAACGGCTTCCGCACCACGCCCGATGTCGCGAGCGGGGCCGATCCCAGCACCGGGGCCGATGTCTATTCCGCGAACGGACTCGGCGGCTGGGGCGTGGTCGGCGGCACGAGCTGGTCGTCGCCCACCTGGGCGGGCCTGATCGCCATCGCCGACCAAGGTCGCTCGATCTTGCACGAAAGCCCGCTCACCGGGCCATCGCAGACGCTCCCGGATCTTTACTCGCTCCAAAACTACAACGCGAATTATCACGACATCACGACCGGGAACAACTTTTACTCCGCCGGAACGGGCTACGACCTGGTGACGGGCCTTGGCTCCCCGATGGCCAATAATCTGATCCCGGCCCTCGCGTCCTATGGCCTCCCTCTGCAATTTGGCGTCTCGGTCGAGCCACCCGTCTCCGTGGTTCAGGGGGGCTTTTTCGGCACGGTCGCGGCAGTCGACAACGCCTTTGGCAACCCGATCCCATATTACACTGGCACGGCGACTCTTTCGCTCGCGAGCGGCCCGGCTGGGGCGAGCTTCACCCCCGTGACGGTTCCGATCACGAACGGCCTCGCCGTGTTTGATCAGATTTCACTCTCGACGCTCTCCAACGGCACGAATTACGTGTTCAAGCTCACGACGACGCTGCCGACGGGCGAGACGTCGGTTGAGACCCTGCCGGTCGACGTGGCGACGCCTAAAACGGCCGGCGTCGGCTATTACTATCCACTCCCAGTGGTCGGGAGTGTGAACGCGGCCTACCAAGCAGCCGACACCAACGGCGACGCGACCAACTACATCCAGTGGATTTATCCGACGTTTTACCCGATCGACAGCCAGATCAATATCGATAACGCCTCCAGCCTAGCCCACAAGACGACGATCTCCGAGACTGTCCAGGGCGATTCACAAAGCGTGACCTTGCCCGCGACGCCAACAGGCATGCCGACGGCCGTAAGCGATCCCGGCCGGCTGTTCTTCATTCAAGGGACGGCCACAAGCCTGAACGTGATCTTCCAGAATCTGTACTTCTCGGGCGGTCTGGCGACCGACAACGGCGGGCTCCCCTTGCCGACCAACGTCGCGGCTGGCGGCGCGTTCCTGATCGACGGTGGCAAGGTGACCCTCTCGGGCGTCGGGCTCTATAGCAACGCCGCGATCGGAGCGACTGGGAAGGCGGGTGTGAGTGGCTCGGCCAACACGTCCAGCACCGGAGGACCGGGCACGAGCGGCGGCCAGGGGGGCAAGGGGCAGGGGGGGGCGATCTATCTCTATACTGGCAGTCTGACGCTGCTCAATGACACGTTCGCGAAGAATCTCGCCCGGGGTGGCGCGGGGGGCGCTGGCGGAAACGGCGGCAACGGCTACGAGTTGACGAGTCTTGGATTTTTTGCGTTCGGCCATGGCAACGGCGGCCAGGGGGGCTCGGGGGGTAACGGCGGCTCGGGCTCCGGCGGCGCTCTCTACGTGGCCGGGGGCACGGTCTCGGTCAGCGGCCTCTTGGCCGAAAGCAACTCCGCTGTTGGCGGGGCCGGCGGCGCGGGCGGTAACGGAGGCCGGGGGGGCCTCTCCGGCTCGCCAGCCAATCTTGGAGGCAACGGCGGCAACGGCGGCATCGCGGCCCAGGGTGCCGGCGGGGTGATTTATCTCGCGGCCGGCTCCCTGACCATCACCCAGAGCGACCTCAAGGACAACTACGCCGTCGGCGGCACCGGCGGCCACGGTGGCGCGGGGGGCATGGGAGGCACGGGCCGATCTGGCTCACCCGGCTCCAGCGGGAGCGGAACCACGGGGGCCGGCAAGGGGAAGAGTGGCCTTACCGGGGGCAACGCGCTCACCGGCGGCATGGGTGGAAATGGCGGCATCGGCGGACTGGGCGCGGTGGGCCAGGCGGGCGGGATCTTCGTCGCTGGGGGTTCGGTCGCGAGTACCTTCAACATCTACGCCGACAATTACGCCTACGGAGGCTATGGTGGAATCGGCGGCGCGGCGGGTGCTGGGGGCTACGGCGGTAAAGGCGGCTCCGGAGGCCATGGCGGCCATGGTCGTTCGGGAACGTCCGCCAACCCCAATGGCGGCAACGGCGGCAACGGCGGGATCGGAGGGAACGGCGGAAACGGCGGCTTGGCTGGATACGCAGGCAACGGGGGAATGGGGGGCTCGGGCTCAGGCGGGGCGTTCTATATCTCCGGCGGCAACGTGTCGTCCAGTTCCGATACCGTGGAGTTCAACGCCGCCGTCGGCGGCACGGGGGGCGCGGGTGGGTCTGGCGCTCGAGGTGGAATTGGTCGCTCGGGCGGATCTGGCGGAGGCGGCGGCTATGGGGGATATGGTGCCAGCGGCACAATCAACAAGCCCAACGGCGGTAACGGCGGATCCGGCGGCAACGGCGGCATTGGGGGGAACGCGGGCAACGGCGGAGCGGCTCACACTGGTGGCGTCGGCGGTGCCGGCGCGCAGGGCATCGGCGGCGGATTCTTCCTCTCGGGCGGCTCGCTTTCCCTGAATCAAGCTCTGGTCACCGGCAACACGGCCGTCGGCGGATACGGCGGTGTCGGCGGCAAGGGGGGAGTGGGCGGATCGGCCTACCTCGGAGGGAACGGCGGATACGGCGGTGCCGGGGGTCTCGGCGGCCGAGGCACGGGCTTTGTCCGGACATCGACGTCAAAGACCAGCACGACCCCCAGCAATGGCACGCCTGTCACCCATACGAACACCCACAAGAATATCAACGGTGGGAACGGCGGTAGTGGCGGCAATGGTGGTAATGGCGGCAGCGGCGGCCTTGGCGGCCTGGGAGGAAACGGCGGGAATGGTGGGCAGGGTGGAATGGCCGCGGTGGGCCAGGGCGGGGGCCTCTACGTGAGGGGGGGAAGCCTGGTCGTCCTCGGCGGGGCGATCAGTCTCAATACGGCCTCGGGTGGCAACGGCGGCGCGGGGGGCCAAGGTGGAACCGGAGGCTTCGCCTACTATGGGGGAGCCGGAGGTGGAGGTGGCGCCGGCGGGACCGGTGGGGCGGGCGGGACGTTTAAGACGAGTTCGACATCGGACAGTCTCGGGACGGCCGGAAACGGCGGCGCGGGCGGCCTCGGAGGCTCAGGCGGAAACGGCGGCTCGGCCTACTCTGGAGGGTATGCTGGTAACGGTGGCTCGGGGGGCGCTGGGGCGGCGGGGAGCGGAGGCGGTGTCGCTATTCTCGGCGGGACCGTCTCGATCTCGCGGGTCTCCATCGTCCAGAACACGGCCGCCGGCGGCTCGGGTGGAATCGGTGGCGTCGGTGGAATCGGTGGCGTCGGGTATTTTGGCGGCTCGGCCGGGAACGGCGGCAGGGGCGGCACTGGGGGCAACGCCGGGAACCTCTCGAACGGCGGTGGACTCCACGCGGGCACCGGTGGGAATGGTGGTCAAGGTGGAAACGACGGGAGCGGCGGCATCGGTGGCTCAGGCGGACGCGGAGGGGATGGCGGACTCGGGGGCAACGGCGGCGCGGGGAATGGTGGCGGAATCTTGCTCACTGGCGGATCGCTCACCCTCAATGCCGACACCATTGGCTCGAATATCGCCGCTGGTGGTGGTGGTGGCACGGGGGGTGCCGGTGGCGCGGGGGGCCTCGGATACGACGGGGGCTTTGGAGGTGGTTCTTACCACACGACCTCTGGTGGCGGATTCTCGGTCACCGCGGTCAATAATGGCGGCAACGGTGGGGGCTTGGGCTCGGGCGTCACCCGCAATCAAGTGAAGTCGGGCACATCGGGATTCGGCGGCCTGGGTGGCAACGGCGGGAACGGCGGACACGGCGGCTCCGGCGGCGCGGGGGGCGATGGCGGAAGCGGCGGCAATGGGGGCACGGGGACCGGCGGAGGGATGTTCGTCTCCTCCGGCACGCTGACGATCTACAACTCCACGATCGCTGAAAATCAGAGCAATAGCGGCTCCAGCGGATCGGGTGGTGTCGGCGGCGCGGGGGGCAAGGTGCGGCAGACCGCGAACGGCGGCGTGTTCGTGGCCCTGGGCGGCCCGGCGGGGCATGGTGGGCTAGGCAGGGGAGGCCCAGCCGGCAACGGAGCGCGCGGCCATAACGGCACCGCGGGTGCCTCTGGCTCGAGCGGAACGAACGGCTCGAGCGGATCATCGGGGACCGCCAGTGCCGGCGGAATGTATGTCGCGGGCGGCAACGTCACGATGGACAACGCCACGATCGCCCAGAACAGTTCGAGCGGCGTGATCCAGACCGGAGGCACCGTGAACCTGGTCAGCACGCTCGTCGCGGGCAATGGCACGACCGACTACTCCAATGTCGGCGGAACGGCCACGGCCAGTTACAGCCTCTTCCAGGTCGCGCCCACGGGGGTCACGGAATCCAACAATGTCGACGGCGTCGACCCGATGCTCGACCCGAACGGGCTCCAGTCCAACGGTGGGCCCACCCAGACCATCGCCATCGTGTCGTCGGCTAGCCCAGCCATTGGGGCGGGCACGAATCCCCTTAACCTCTTTACCGATCAGCGCGGGTTCGTGCCGACGGGACCCTGGGGAATCGGAGCCTATCAATACGGGGCGGTCGCGGCGACGGCACCGACGGCCACGGTCTCCGCGATGAACGTGACGGTCGCGGATTACGGGCAGACCACCTATACCTTCACGATCACCTATGCCAGCGACGCGGCCATCGCTCCCGCGACCCTGGCGGGATCCAAAGTCACGGTCGCGCCACCGTCCGGAGTGGGCTCGCCCATCACCGCGACCGGTTCGACCCCGGTCGCGAATGGCCCCGCCGATCCCTTCGGCGATCATCAGTCCTATACGGTCACCTACACGATCACCCCTCCGAATGGCTCGTGGACCTCGGCCGATAATGGGATGTACAACATCGTCCTGGGCGGCTCGCCAATCACCGATATCAACGGCACCCCGATCGCCCCGGGGACCGTCGGTACCTTCCTGGTCGAAACCGCCGACCTCGCGGCCTTCCGCTTCGGCCTCATCCACAACCACAAGACCGGCTACTGGACCGGGTTTGTCCGAATCACCAACAAGGGCACATCGGCGTTCACGGGGCCGATCTTCCTGGAACTCTCCGGCCTCACGCCGGGGGCGATTCTCGAAAACGCGACCGGGACTTACAACGGTAACTCCTACATCAAGATCCAGGCCGGCACCGTGAACCCGGGCGAGACCGTCTCGGTCGTCCTCAGCTTCAATTTGCCTTACGTCACTTATTCTCCCGTTTATTACCTGGGCTCCCTGGGATCCTAAAACCGGGGCTTCTCGAAAAGGAATGGCATCATGAATCTTTCTCGGATGATCATCCGTTTGGCGCTCGCCGGGGTGTTCGCCCTGGCGGGCGCGGGCCTTGCCTCGCCGGCTCGGGCGGGCTCGGTCTGTTTCCTGATCACGGCGGATACGACCGGGCTGGCGGGAACCTCGGGCTTCCTCGACCTACAGATGAATCCGTCGACGACGCTCGCCTCGCCAAGCGTGACCGCGACCGTGACCGAGGTCTCAACCGACGGAACATTGGGGTCGACGACCATCACGACCGGCGTGACCGGCTCATTTTCGAGCACGCCGGCCGTCATGAACAACATGTCCTACAGCGAACTCCAACAAACCTTCACGTACGGCACGACCCTCTCGTTCGAGATCACGCTTTCAGGGTCGGAAATCAACCCATCGACAGTGCAGCCGTTCTCCGGGACCATGTTGACCTTTGCCCTTGAGGATTCCACTCAAACCGGCCTGAACGCCGGTCCGCTGAACGGCGAGGCCGTCGACTTGAACGTGAACCAGACGGTCGCGCCGAACGTGAGTACCCAAACTTACGGACCCGCGTCCGGCAACTATCCGACCGTGACGATCACCCCCTGCGCGGCCGTTCCCGAACCCTCGAGCATGATCCTGATGGGGCTCGGACTGGGAGCGGTCATCGCGGTTGGCCGGTCGCGCCGACCGCGCTCTTGACCGATTCGCTTCTGGAATGCTCAGATCAAGGCCGGGCGACCTCCTCGGGGGCTCGCCTGGCCTTTTTCCGTCTCGTCGATGTTCAGGAGCATTTTGCTCGATCCGAGGGTCCCATGGGTTGCTGGGGTGTCAAGAGCTACGAAAACGACGACGCGGCCGACGCCCTCGACGCCGGTTTCGACCGCGTGTGCGGGCCGGCCTATGAAGAGCTCATGGACGACCATAACCCGCTCTCCTTTGACGAGGTTCAGCGCACCCTCGCGACTCCCCAGACGCTCGAGGCGGCGTTGGCCTTTCTGACCGAATCCCTCCCCGCCGGCTTACCCCGCGAATCGTGGGAAGAGGACGCCCGGCTCGCCTTTGTCGGGGTGGTTGTCCGCCATGCCGAGTTTGGGGTGGCGATTCCCGAGCCAATCCGCCGGCAGGCGCTCGAATGGCTTGCCGGCGAGGACATCGATTGGGATGAAGCAACCCTCCGCCGACTTCGTTCGGGAAAAGAGAGGGCCCTGCTCGAGCGGTCGGTCACGCGGGATCAGGCACCCTGATCAGCGCGCGGTCCCCGCGGATTTTAGCGCCATCGCCATCCGCTGAAAAACCTCGCCCCAGTCGCCAAACCGGCGCTGACGAAAGAGCCGCGTCTTGGGATACCAGGGCGAGTCGTCGCGTCCGAGTTGCCATCGCCAGTCGGGGGCGAATCCGAGGGCGATCCAGTTCGGGACGCCCAGGCCGCCGGCCAGATGCGCGAGCGAAGTATCCGAGGTGACCACCAGATCGAGGTTTTTCATGACCGCCGCGGTCTCGGCCAGATCATCGAGGCGACAGCCAAGGTCGAGCACGGGGAATCGCCCGTCGAGCGCGGCGATCTGGTCCGCGCCATGGCCTTTTTGAAGGCTGATCAGGGTCGCGCCCGCGTCCCTCGCGAGGGGCTCGAAGAGCTCGAGGCGAAACGACCGTTCAGCGTCGCGGTGAAAATCGGGATTGCCCTGCCAGGCGATGCCAATACGCGGGCCGGCGATCGCCGCGAGCTCACGCCGGAATCGCTCGACGAGCCGATCCTCGACGACCAGATAGGGGACAACGTCGGGCCCGGTCGGCCCGGTCGCGCCCAGAATGGCGGGAAGGCTCATGAGCGGGGCGTGGACGTCAAAGCGTGGAAAGTCGTCCCCCTCCGTCACCACCGCGCGCACGCCCGGGGACCTCTTCAGTAGCCGAGCCAGCGGTCGCCGACAGGCGAGCACCACGTCACCACCGCGATCCGCGACGTCGCGGGCATAGCGAATAAACATCAGCGCGTCTCCGAGTCCCGAATCGGCATGGAGCAGGATCGTCCGCCCCTCGAGCGCCGCGCCGGCCCATCGGGGGCCAGGGAGCCCGGGGATCGCGTGCTCGGGGCAGCGAAACCGCCATTCGTGCTCGGACCAACCGTGGGCATAGTCACCCATTTGAAGCCACGCGAGCGCCCTCCCCAATCGGACGCGAGGATGATCGGGCGAAAGCTCAAGTGCCCGTTCATACGACTCGATCGCGAGGTCGGGCCGCCCGCCCGCGCGCTGGGCGTTGCCCAGGTTGTGATGGGCGTCGAGATAATCAGGGCGATGCCTGATCGCCGCCCGGTAACACGCGATCGCGTCGTCGAAGCGCCCCTGGCGCTGGCGGACATTGCCCAGGTTATTGTGTGCGTCGGCGTAATCGGGACGGATCGTAAGGACACGCCCGAGGGTTCCGACCGCCTCCTCGACCCGGCCGATCGCACAGAGCGCGGCCCCCAGATTGTTCATCGCCTCGAGCCGGTCGGGATCGATCTCGAGGGTCCGCTCATAGGCGGGAACCGCGTCCGCCGGCTTGCCCAGAATCTGGAGCGCGGTCCCGAGCAGAAACCAGGCCTGGGCCGAGCCTGGTGCCTCGCGAACGGCCAGTCGACAGAGCGGCTCGGCTTCCCCGGCGCGGCCGGATCGCAAGAGAGCGAGCGCGACCGACATTACCTCCTCAAGCGTGGCCATGGTCAGGGTCCCTGAGCGCTAATGGATGCCCCGCAGGCCAAGCGCGACCGCCTCGGCATTCGTGGCCAGGCGCATCGCCTCCGTGCCGGAGATGGTCTTCTCACGATAGAGATCGATCAGATGTTGATCAAATCGCCGCATGCCGCGTTCGCGTCCGCCGATGAATTCCGCGAGCTCACCCAGGCGGTTTTCGAGGATTAGCCGTGACGTGACAGGCCCGCCGCGAAGGATTTCCATGGCGGGCCGGATGCCCCCATCGAGCGTGACCGCGAGCCGCTGCGAGACCACGGCCTCAAGGGAATTCGCGAGCTGCGAGGACGCGATCGAGCGTTCCTCGGGCGGGACCATGGCGAGGATTCGCTCGATCGTCTGGGCCGCGTTCGAGCTATGCACGGTCGCGAGGACCTGGTGGCCGGTATCCGCCGCGCGGAGCGCCATCCGCATCGTTTCGGTATCGCGCAGCTCGCCCACCAGGATCACGTCGGGGTCTTGCCGGAGCGCCTGCCTGAGCCCATGCTCGAACGATGGGGTATCCCGCCCAAGCTCGAGCTGCGAGATTAGCGCCTTCTGATTCGTATGAACATACTCGACCGGGTCCTCGATGGTGACGATCTTGCAACGGTAAGAGCTATTGATCAGGTCGATCATCGCGGCCAGGGTGGTGCTTTTACCGCTGCCCGTTGTTCCCGTGAGCAGGGTCATTCCGCGAAGCGACAGGGTTATCTCGCGAAGGACCTCGGGGAGATGAAGCTGCTCGATGGTCGGGATTTTGAGCTTCACCACCCGCATGACCAGGGCCGGTGTCCCAAGGTGGCTGTACACGTTACAGCGAAACCGGGAGAGCCCGGCGATCGCGAACGAAAAATCGAGGCCCATGACCATCGCGGCATCGAGATCCTCGGCCTTGAGCGCGGGTTTCAGGGTCAGGATGAACCGGCGAAGGTCGGCCTCGAGGATCGCCGGGGACTCGACAGCGCGGATCTGGGTGTTGATTCGCAACAGTGGGGCGGCCGCGGTCTGGAGGTGGATGTCGGATGCCCCCTGCTCAACGGCGAATCGGATCAGTTGGTCGAAATTCATGATCGACGCACCCCCGTCTCGAAGCGTGGCCTGGAAGCATCCGATGAGCTCGAGACGCGAGCCTATCAAATCGCGATCGGCCACCCAAGCCCCCAAAAAAGGTTCGCCGACCGCGCGACACATCCTTGCGGAAACGCGCCTGGTCGGTCACGATCCGGCATGATGAAAAAAGGTCGTGAGTTCGAGGAGTCGTAAGGTCATGGGTCATACGCGGGCGCGGGCCCATCGGCGGGTGCCGATCCAGATGTTGGTCTTCGGACTGGTGCTCCTGGGGACGAACGCTTACCTGAGAGGGGGCGACGTGTTCGCCAAGCAAGCCCTCTTCGTCTCCCTCAAACAGCTCGCGATTCAGATTCCCTCGGGAATCGTCGCGTTCTGGCTGGCGTCGCGATTCATCGAGAGCGATTTCGGCTCGATCGGCATGATCGCGATCAAGATCGCCGGCGTCACCATTCTGGCCGAGGGAGTCGCCTGCTGGGTTCCCGTCCCATTCTTTCAGTTCATGGTCCTGCTCGGCGTGTTGCTCTTTGGCTATTTTTGGCTGTTCGATCTGGGCAAATGGGAAACCTACCTGGTCGTCTTGCTCAATTTCGCCGTCTTGCTTGGTGCGTATTATTTACTTGGGCGTTATGTTCAGGGGCGCGACGCCGACCGAGGCGCTCCTCGCGCCCGGGCGCGGTCTCGATGATTCAGGCCATGGGAATCGAGAAGCCATGAGCCACGGGCCACGTATCTCCTGGAGTTCGCTCGAGCCTCGGCTCAATCGCGCGCTTGGGCTCGCGGCCTCTCGGGTCGAGCGGTTGGTGACCAGCCAGCCCGGCTCGTTCCCGATCTACACGGTCAACGGGCGCTGGCGGCACGCCGGCGAGAGCTGGACCGAATGGTGCGGCGGATTCCTGGCCGGGATGGCCTGGATTCTGGCGAGACGTTCAAGCGACCCCGAATGGAGGCGAAGGGCCGAGAAGCTGTCGCTCATGCTCGCGCCCCGCCGATTCGACCGCGAGGTCCACGATCTGGGCTTCATTTTTCTCAATTCCTATCGCCCCTGGCACCAGGCGACCGGCGATCCCGCGATCCTTGAGGTGATGATCGAGGCGGGGCGGACACTGGCCCTCCGATTTCACCCCAAGGGGCGCTACCTGCGGTCGTTCCTGGCCCCGGACAGCCTCTTTATCGACATCATGATGAACGTCCCGCTCATTTTCCTGGCCGCGCGCGAGACCGCCGACGACGCCCTCCGCGAGCTCGCCCGCGCCCACTGCCGGACAACCGAGCGAGTGCTCGTTCGCGCGGACGGCGGCACCGCCCACGAAGGGATCTTCGACCTCGAGACTGGGCTCTTCCTTGGTCAGACAACCCAGCAAGGAGTCGCGCCCGACTCAACCTGGACACGCGGGCTGGCCTGGTCGCTTTATGGCTTTTGCCAGGTCCATGACTTCACGGGCGACCTCGCCGACCTCACGGTCGCCTGGCGAAACGCGGACTGCTTTCTCGAGCGATTGGGCCCAAACCCGATCCCTCCCTGGGATTTCGACGCGCCCCCGGAAGCCCGATTCGACGATAGCTCGGCCGCGGCGATCGCCGCCTCTGGCCTGATCTCACTCGCCCAGTCGACGCGGGCGCTTGACGCCGACCGCGCCGACCGCTACCAGGCCCGGGCCGTCCAGATCATGGACGCCTTGCTTCAAGACCATTATCTGGCGTGGGACCAGCCCGAATGGGAGGGAGTGCTCAAGCACGGAGTTTACCATCTCCACAAGAATCTCGGCGTCGACGAATCGGTGATGTGGGGTGATTTTTTCCTTCTGGAAGCCGTCGATAAACTACTCGACAACCCGGCCTCGACGGGCCAGATCTCTTGATCCCGCGATGCACGAACCGCCCGGTCGTGGTATGCTCCCCTTTTGGCCCAGGGATTTTCCGGCTCATTGCCGCGAGTCTCGTTGCGAGGAGTCCGACCCATGCGTTCCGACGACAACCACCACGGCGAAAGCCCGGATACAGCCTCCAACCCGCCCGACGAGTCGGAGCTCCCGTTCCTCGACCGCGAAGAGTTGGTGTTCCTTGGTGACGACGCGCTGGACCCGGAATCCGAGTCCGAGCTCGACGAGATTGATTCCCTCCCTCGCGTGGTCTTGATCACAGGCGCTTCGGGCAATATCGCCCGCAAGCTGCGCGTGGCCTGGGCCGATATGTACGAGCTGGTGCTGCTTGACAAGAACCCCGCCGACGATCCCGACGTGATCGAGGCCGACCTCTCGATCCTCGACGACGAGTGGATCACCCACTTCCACGGGGTCGACACGGTCGTTCACCTGGCGGGCAATCCCGACGAATTCTCACCCTGGGAGGCCCTCATCGGCCCCAATCTCGACGCCCAGGCGAACGTCTTCAACGCGGCGGCCCTGGCCGGTGTCGAACGCATCGTCTTCGCCAGCTCCAACCATGTCATGGGGCTCTACGAAAACCAGGGAGACGACCCCATCACGGTCGACATGCCCCCAATGCCCGACTCGCCCTATGGAGTCACCAAGTTGGTCGGCGAGCGGCTGGGCCAGAGCCTCTCACGCGCGTTTGACCTGACCTTCATCGCGCTCCGACTCGGCTGGGTCCAGCACGGGCGGAATCGCCCCGACACCCTCCCCCACGAGTGGGCACGCAAACTGTGGCTCTCGAACGCCGACCTGATCCACCTGTTCGACTGCGCTGTCGAGGCCGAAATCGAGGACCGCGATTTCCTGGTCGCCAACGGCATGTCCCGAAATCACGGCATGCGCTGGGACCTCTCCGAGGCCGCCGAATTGCTCGGCTATCTCCCCAAGGATGACGCCTTCGCGGAGGCCCGCCACCATTCGGCGACCTGAAACTCACGGGAAAACCAGCCCAGTAACCACTCGCTCGCGACAACCGCGAAATCGTGTTCTACCCTGCTCTGGGATTGTCGCCCGTCCCCAACGGGACCTTCCCGATCATGCCGGGGTTCACGCGCGCGGATCGCACTCAAGGGAGCATTCCTCATGGGCGCAGGAGTTCAGATGGCGGTCATCCTCGTCATCGCGCTCATGCTCGTTGATACGTGGTCCGCGAGCGGCCTGGCCGCGTGTGCGCCCGTCACGCATGAGTCGCGAGCGTACGCCCCCCGCTACGACGCATCAGGGCCCGGGCCAGGGGGATCGAGCTTGGTTCGCCGTTCGTGGAGTGACCGATAAAACCGGAGCTCGGATGCGTTGCTCGAGAGTGCCCCCTTGGCCTCGCGGGCGAGGTTCACGCTCGCGCCCAGGAGCAGTCCCACGCCGATCACGGCCAGAAGCGTGGGCAACACGATCAGCCAATTGAAAAGCACCGAGTCGATCGCGAGCGCGAGGCTGGTCCCCACGAAATGGGCAAAGGCCAGATAAAGCGCGGCCAGGGCATTCCGAATGCGGTCGGCCCTGCGCTCGAGCAACGCAAGTTGCTCATGCACGTGGTCGAGCCGAAGCTCGCGGAAATCGACGTCGAGAGCGCCCCGGCTGAGCTTATCGCCGAGATCGTCGAGCACGCGCATCCTGTCGACGATGCGGGCCATGCGGTTCGAGGTTGAGATGATGAGCGAGGCATTGGCGGTCATGAAGATCGCCGGAGTGATCATCGCGGTCAAGGTCGCGTAGGTCGGGGAATCGATCGGCAAAGGCGCTGGCATCAGACGACCCCCCGGTTCCATCCACGGCCAACCCCCAGCCGCGAATCGACTTATGATAGCCCGCGAAAGGGGCATGGTTGAAGGCCCTTCTCATGACCGGAGCCGCCTTGGGAAAAATGGGTGGACGTGGTTGGCCAGCTTATCGCTGGGACCGCGATCCTGACCGGATACCCATCCTACATTCGGGGCGGTTACTCGCGCGCGAGCTGCCCCGCGTGGTAGATGATCGCTAGGGTCCGGTCGGAGCGGACCATCTCATTGAGCGGGCGGGCTCCCTTCTTGCCCTTGATTCGCCTGATAAACTCCATCACGTCGGTGTTGAGGATCTGTCGCCCCAAGGGTTCCTGGACAAGGTATCCATGATCTTGCGGGATCGACCGAGCGAAGATCTCGGGAGAGATCGCCTGAATCAAGCAAAACCTCAGGAGCTCGAGTCGGAAGGCCGGGTAGTCCGACCAGCGGCTGGTTTCGAGAAAGGCCTCGACCTCGCTAGCCATGGTCGAGTCTGGAATTGGATCGCTTCGGTCCTCCATGAGCTCCATGAGGAGCCCAAAGGCGGCGGGGGCGACCTTGACCAAGTTGTCGAGATACCGAAGCGCCAACTGGGGATCTCGCGCGAGCGCCCGGGCAAGGGGAAGCACGCGAAGCCAGAGTCGAGCCCCTCGGTCATCCCAGGATTCGCGAAAAAGAGAGTACAAGTGCTCACCCAGGGGGTTTCTCAGGTAGAGCTTCCGCAGGCCGGCCATGATGCACTCGGCATGGTCGAGCCGATCGAGCTCCTCGGTAACATCGATCGAGTACGCGAGGGCGAGGCGCTCGGCCTCAAGTCGGTAGGAGTCAGCCTTTTTGCGCATCGACTCGAGGATCGCCCAGACTCCGTTCCCGGCCGCGGCGAGGAGGATTTGAAGCCACTGTTCGGGCTGCATGGGCGTGTGTGATGCCCGAAGGGCGTCGACATCCGTCATGATCATATTCCAGCGCATCAGACTCCGGGCCGCGCGCCATCGCCAATTCGCGGCATGAAGGTGGAGCTCGGTGGCGACATCAGGCGAGAGCAAGACGGCGAGTCGCTCGCAAACGACCCCGGTCTGGTCGATCTCGGCCTCTCGTTCCAAGAGCTGTCGAATTCGTGCCGCCGACGGTCCGAGCGTCCGTAGCCCCCGGATCAGCCAATCGACGGCCGGGGCCTGCTCCCGACAGAGGCTCGGGACGGCGACACTCAGCCAGTAGAGCTGGAGAAATACTTCCTCGGACGGCCTGTCATGTTCGAGCTGTTCGAGCAGCTTTTCAAAGGCCAATTCCTCGTTACCCTTGCAGGCCGTCTTCCAGGGATCGCGATTGAGTGGTCGCGGCCGGATCGGAGACTCTGGCTTTATTACAGGCTCTGGAGGAATCGAGTCAGCCAATCCCTCATCGTGGTTTTCGATCCTGAATACGAACGATTCAGGCGCGAGCGAAGTGTGGGCTACAAACTGCCGCGCGGACTCATAAGCTTCGCGGATCCGACGAAACGCCTCGGGGGCGTGTTCGGGCTTGTACTTGCGAATCAAGTCGTGATAGGCGCGTTTGACCTCCCGCGCAGACGCTCCGCGGGCGACGCCGAGCAGCTTGAACGGATCACGCGGCCAGGATGATGGGTCGTCGGACGGCAAATGGTCGCTCATCGTGAGTCTCGTCCCGGTTTTGTTGGGCTCGGATCGCTGAGGGCCCTTTCAGGAACCTGACTCCGCGGAAAGTCAGCCTCGGGACGGCCGCTCGCGACACGGTTTCAAGGGGCTGAATCTCGATGCCACTAAACTCTAGCGTCGATCCGTCCACGGGGTTTACCGCCGTAGGTAGCGTCGATTCGCTCGCCTTCGATACCAGGAAGAGAGCCGCCCCAGCATCCACGGGCTCGCGTGACGCGCGATTTGTTTGAAGTAAAAGGGCGAGAGATTGACGATTTCGGGGTGGTGACGAGCCAGCGCGCGACAGGCCCTGGATCGCTCGTGATTGGTCAGCCCTGGGTCTGTCCGGAACCGGTTCGCCAGCTCGCGAGATCGAATCGCTCGCTCATCGGGCGGCAGGACGAACAAGGAGAGAATGTCGTCGATCAGCCGCCCGACCACCGGCGACCCGGGGATGATCGCGGTTCGGTCGAGGCGCAAACCAGGCTCGAGATCCCGGAGCCGGGCAAGGGGTGGATCGTAGCCCTCGCATGCGTCCCGCAGGGCTTGCCAGCGCTCCACGCGCTCGAGTAGTGGAATCGTGAAGAACACGCGTGCAAATTCATTGATCCCTACGAGGATCTGTTCGGCGTCCTCGTCCAATTCGTCGGCCAGGAGCGAAATACCGCCGGGCCATTGACCAAGGACGACGAGAATCGCCTCATGGATCGCCGGAGAGGGAACATAATCGTCGTCGCGGAGTTTTCGCAAAACCGTG